>JBIJDE010000414.1:0-4771 GCA_044344305.1 Armatimonadota bacterium | reverse complement strand
TTCTTCAGGGGTGCTGCGGCATATAAAATCAAGGTCAATGCCGCCTAATATCGCTATTCTACTGCCCCATAACTCATAGGCATCTTCTACAGGAAGAATATTATCTTCATATGAATGTTTTCCCTGGTAACCCAGGTCATCAATAATATCATCCATCACTAATTTCAAATTACCACATGAATGTAAAATTGCAGGTTTTCCTGCCGCGTGAATAGTTTCTACTATCTTTCTGTGCCATGGCATAACATATTCACGCATATCATCTGGTGCCAGCATGGTCTGGGTATTAAATCCCCAGTCGTCATTTGATATTGCTGCTCCAACTCCATCATGATTCACTGATAATTCATAATATTTAATGAATCGACTACCAACAGCTTCAAATAGTTCATGTACTAATTCCGGGTCATCAGCTATCATGAAGCATAAATTTTCATAACCGCATAACTGCATAACATTTTCCAGCACGCCACCCGGCCCCCAAATGATTATCTTCATACCATCAGGCAATTCTTTAGTAAGTTTTTCTACCATACCGTAATCGCATTTTTCTGGATCTGGCCATTCATACTGTTCAAATGATTCGCGGTCAACAATAATTGCCGTATCATTCATCGACCTGCTTTTTTGCTGTAACACCTGCTTTGCGGGAAAGCCGAATGTTGCGCCTTGTGTTACGGTATAGTCATAACCAGCCTTTAAATTCGCTTTCATTACTGTTTTACGCCCTTCCAGCGAACTCCAGTCAAAGTTATCATTGCCGGTCATGCCAGCCAATCTTGCATATAGTGGACCATTCAGGAAAAACTCAAAAAGTGTCGGACGAGAAGGTCTTTCACGTTTTAATACCGATAACAAATTATTAAAATCTGGTTGTCGCATTTAATTATGCTCCTAAGTTTATGTTGCGCTATTTTGACATTATTTATCAGCAATAGCAATAGGTTTTGCTAAAAAAAGGCGGTCATTATAAAATGACCGCCTTAAGAAAATAGATATCTTAAATACCGAATTGATCTTTTAGATACTGAACCACTGTATCACGTTCATCATCACTAAATAATTTGTTGTAAATTAATACTTCACCCATTTCACCAGTCCATTGATGATAATTGGGGTTATCAGATGCACAACCTAATCTTAATCCCCATAAAGATAATGCTGTTTTAAAATCACCTGAAGCAGTAGCTTCTACACCATCAACATATAGCGTGTGAGTACCATTACCTGCGTCGCGACGCAAACACAATACATGAACTTTATTTGAACCAATACCATTAACGACAACTGGGTTTGCAGTACCTGTAGTTGATTTAACATAAGAACGGTAACTTCCTGCACCAGCAACCTCAATTGTAAAGTTTATAGTTGGTCCTGAACCGAGTAACTCACCACTTGTAGTACCTGCATCTTTAAATAATATGAAAATTGTAAAGTTTGACAATGGTACTACACCAGTACCCACGTTAGTTGTTGGACTTGCAGACAAAAATGAAAGGGATGGCAAACCATTTATCCCAGAACTATTGAACTTAGGACTCGATGCATCAGAAACGCCATTAGTAAATGACAACGATTTATTATTTCCTGTCCACGATCTTACCGGACTACCGTTGCTTAAAGTAGTTGATAAAGCACTTGCCTGCAACCAGGAAATAATATTGTATTTTATCGGTAAAAAGTCAGGGGTTGTTAATACCGCGTCAACGTGACCATCCAGATATGCTGCTATCCATTTGCCGCTGTGTCGAGCTTCCAATTGAGAACCATTATAACAAATGTTCGGTATTTTACCAGCGACAGGACTACTGGTGCCGTCCGCGACCATCATCATTTTGCTGGCATCCAGAAAATCACCTGAGGATGCCCCGGATAATGATGCTACATAAACATATGCATTGGGAACTGCTGCCCCTTTGGTTGGGCATTTGGTAATACCAGCATCCACAGCAATATCTTTCCATACTGTTTCGGCCGATGGTAATGTTTCTTCATGGTCCTGGGCATACATGGTCATTGACAATGCTATCTGACGTTGATTATTAGTACAGGTCGTTTGGCGTGCTTTCTCGCGTGCCCGGGCAAATACCGGGAATAGTATGGCGGCGAGGATGGCAATAATGGCAATTACGACCAAAAGTTCTATAAGTGTAAAACCGCGTTTATTCATTTCTCTTACCTCCTTTATAATTTACAGACCAAACTGGTCATTTAAATAATTCGCTATGGTATTGGCATCAGTATCAGTTAATGATTTTTTGTATATTAAGACTTCACCAATGTCACCATTTAATTGACCCCAGTTGGCATTACCCTGGGAAGCACCCATCCATATTGAACCCCAATTAAATGTAGAGGTAATACCACCGGTTACTGTTGTAGTATTAACAGGGGAAGCAGTGTCAGTACTGAATGAAATTGTACCTGTAGACATCTGACGTCTTAATATCACTACACGTGGAATGCCTTCAGTTAAACCATCTCTGTTAGCATCAATTTGTGTATATGCCGGACTGCTTTTCTGGCAAGATGCTCTTAACCGTCCAGCGACATCACCTTTAGCAATATTGAAATTGATATTGCAAACTTCGTCAAGGAAACTTCCGTAATATCCGCGCCCTGCAACATCCTGAATAACCATAAAAATCGTACAATCTGTTAATGACTGCTGTGGAATTTCAAGAACTTGACCATAACCAGTTGAAATAGGTTCAAAATGAATTGATGGACAATTGTTTATACCCATCGGGTTAAAAGTCGGCACAGCATTTGTTCCTACTTGTTTGGCGGTAATGGTAGTACCATTTATTGAGCCTGACCATGAGGTTACTGATGCGTTATATGCCAATTTTCCCTGAAATGCTCTTGCCTGCAACCAAACTTTTAAATTAGCTTTTTCCACATCCGGTAAAAAATCAGGAGCAATATCAGTTGCACCAACGTGACCATCAAGATACGACAAAATAAACTTACCACTGTGACGGGCGTCCAACTGGTTTGAGCCATAGCATACATTTTTAGCTTTGGTAATCTTTGTTGCGCTAAGACCATCACCTGTCAGCATCTTTGAAGTCGGATCATCAAAGGCAATTGACTGGCTTCCTACCTGGTTATTATATACATAACCATTCGGGTATTTCTTTCCTTTGTTTGGGCATATCAGAACGCCCGCATCCATTTTGAGATCTGCCCATACCGAACCAGTTGATGGCAGAGATTCGTCATGGTCTTGTGAATACATTAAAATTGATGCAGCAATTTGCCTTTGATTGCTGGTACAGGTAGTTTGCCGGGCTTTATCGCGTGCCCGCGCAAAGACAGGAAAGAGGATTGCGGCGAGGATTGCAATAATAGCAATCACGACCAGCAGTTCAATAAGTGTAAAACCTTTTTTCATGCTGTTTCTCCTTTTAAAACATTTATAAAATATATACCCCATCTATTATTGAATTAACATCATAAATCGGCATATATTCTAATTTGAAACATTATATAATTAAGAAGATGTAAAAGCTATTGCTTTTATTACGATAAAATTAGGATATCTTACGATATTTACCAGGAGTAACACCATAATATTGCTTAAATGAAGTATTAAAATGAGCCATATCATTAAATCCACTTTTTACAGCGATTATTGAAACAGATTGTTCTGTTTCTTTTAATAATGTTGCCGCACAATTTAACCTGCGCTCAATCAAATATCGCACCGGACTTGTTTTGGTTATTTTATGAAAGATATAGGAGAAATGAGTAACAGATAAATGTGCCATCTCGGCAAGTTCTTCCAGCTTAACTGTTTTAAGGTAATTTCTTTCAATCCATAAAATTATTTTAATAACTCTTGCATCAGTCGGGTCATCGTACAGAGTTTTAGTTTCAGATTCATAAATACGCAAATAGTTAATCATTATCAAATGTGACAATTCACTAATAACTTCATTTGACCAGGAATCATAATGGGAATGTTGCATCTCTATCTGTTCAAACATGTTGATAAACATATTAAATGTTGTCGCATCTGATATCACCCGCCATCCTTCTCCCACCCATTTTTTTTCGAAAAGTTTATTAACCGGTGATATCGGGTTTTTCTTTACAATATTTTGCAGATAGTCATCATCTACATGAAATCCATACATCAAAACATGTTCATCCACAGATAATCGATGTTCTACACCACTTGGAATGGCAATAATTTGCCCTGAATGTAACGTGACTGTTTCATTATCACCACATGAATATTGAAGAGAACCTTTACAAATAACATTTAATTCATGCTCATAATGCTTGTCAGTCTGATTTATATCATTAAAATGACTTCGCTCGGAACGCCACCATAAATATGAAGCATTGGCATGTAAGGTTTTTTTAAGATTCATTATTTTATCCCAGGATAAAACTACATTTTCACTAATTTTTCTGCTTCATCAGCACAACGTTT
The DNA here is from genome assembly GCA_044344305.1 of Armatimonadota bacterium. GTDB lineage: Bacteria > Armatimonadota > Hebobacteria > CAIYQO01 > CAIYQO01 > JBAXQQ01. The sequence continues at coordinate 327 of JBIJDE010000414.1, read as the reverse complement.
AGCTGCACCACGATGAATAGAGATAACTTCAACAGTTTTATCAGCCATTTTTTTACAATAATCCGGATTCTGTAGAAATTCCATCCAGCGTGCAGCCAAATCATCTGCATTTTCCACTTTAAATCCAACTCCATTATTCAATGCTAACTCTGTAATATCACGGAAATTATTCATATGTGGACCAAATATTGCTGGTTTACCCAATCCCATCGGCTCCAGAATATTATGCCCGCCGATATTTACCAGGCTGCCTCCTACAAATGCGGCGGTACACATTGAATATGCTTTTGCCAATTCCCCGATTGTATCCAATATTAATACCGCGTC
>JBIJDE010000413.1:0-4777 GCA_044344305.1 Armatimonadota bacterium | reverse complement strand
TAGCATATTTAGTTTGGCAATCACGACCTTATAGATTAAGAAAAACTTTAGTTAACATCGGATGGATTATGTTATTAATCACAATATTAACTATATTCCTCGTTCCTGCAGAAAAAATATTAATAAGGTGAAAATATGGAAAATTTAAATGCTGTGGTACTATTGTCAGGTGGTTTAGACAGTGCTACAGCGGCAATCATAGCAAAATCACAAGGTTATAATCTGTATGGTTTAACAATTGCATACGGACAAAGACATTTACGTGAGGTAGAATCTGCAAAGATACTGGCGAAAGAATTGGGAATGATTCAACATCGGATAGTTGACATATCCCTTCGTGAAATTGGCGGGAGTGCATTGACTGACGATATACCTGTGCCTATAGGCCGTAGTGACAGTGATATATCTTCTGGTATACCAATAACATATGTGCCAGCAAGAAATACTATATTTTTGTCAGTAGCACTTGGATACGCTGAAGTGGTCAAAGCTTGTGTAATAGTCGCCGGCATGAATCAAGTTGATTATAGTGGTTATCCAGATTGCAGGTCAGAATATTTGCAATCTTTTGAAAAATTGGCTAATTTAGCTACTAAAGCTGGTGTTGAAGATGATGTTGAATATAAAATATACACACCATTAATTAATATGAAAAAGGGTGAAATAATTACTGCCGGTTTAGAGCTTTCGCTCGATTATTCGCTAACATGGAGTTGTTATATTGGTGGAGAGTTAGCTTGTGGGAAATGCGATTCATGTAAAATAAGATTAGCCGGTTTTGCTGAAAATGGTACAAAGGATCCTATTAAATATGAAAATTTATAATTTATTGTTATTAACATTATATATTATTATCATATCTGGTTGCGGCGGGGGAAATAAAACAACAACTTTTAATATTCCGTTACTTCCAGTTAGCAATTCCCCTGTTGGATGGTTCACCACTTTAACTCCTGCATATCCAAATAGTGGCGATTCTTTTTCCGTTGACCAACAAATACCAGATAAACTATATCCTATTTCATTTGCATATTTTAATCAATCAACGAAATCACAGTTGATAACGGGTTTGAAAGATGTCGAGATAGAAGGTGAGGATGCAATGAAATGCTTGAATGTTGCAGACCCAAGAGTGTCGATATTGAGTAGAGTCAATAATAAACCTGTTGTAACAGTTAGATTTGTTGATTCAATATCTTATGGGACAGCAAATAATATATTAGGATTAACAACTGTAGGAGGAGTAACTGATGCACCTGTATATGATATACAAATAGCATTAATTGATCCGATATTAAATGATCCAAATAATCCAAACTCTGGTCACCCATTAATGCAAGATTGGGAATTAAGACGTGTTTTAACACATGAAATTGGTCATGTGTTAGGATTAGGTCATTCATTAAACTCAAAAGATTTAATGTATTATCGTTCACAAAAAGACCAGGGAACAACATATTCAACATATTTAACTATCGGTGATGCTTTAACATTATGGGGTAAATTAAATACAAAAACAATAAATTGGGTACCGACAAGACCTGCAGTAACTTTAGCGATACCGTCTGTTAGACGACGTCAATATGCAGTACCAGAAGGTGGCAAGGTAATTGATATTTATCCACGTTAGCCTACAGGCATTGATTAAAATCTGAAAATAGGTTATTTTTTGTATGGCACAAACTATTTAAAGAAGTAATATGACAATAATATTGGAAAGTTGGCCACGGAAATTATATCAACAGACATCTGAAAAGTTCTATTTTAGATATCGAATATATGGTGAATTTCCACCGCTACCTGCTTTTTCATCAACTGAATATCGTTCTGCTGGATTATTTAAAGGGGTTAAATTATTCCGATATGATCAGCATAATGCGTCACAAATGTCAGAATTGCGCAGTGGTAATTTGTGGGAACAATCTATTGGCAGAAATCCAGCTTTAGACGCCCGAATCTTAATGGCGCAGGAATGTTTGGAATTGAAAGCTGATTTTGCTGACCAACCTAATTTAGATTACCTTCGTGATACTGTCGGCTTAATAATGTTTCTGTTAGAAAATGGTGGTTGCGCGGTATATGATTATTTATCAAACCGTTGGTGGGATGCATTATCATGGCGTCGCGATATTTTTTCGCAACCATTTTCACCACGAATATATTTAAATATTTCTAAACAAATAAATGCTGGAAAAATAACATTACTAACTTCTGGATTAGTTATATTCGCCCGTCAGGAAATTAAAATTATTGACATTCCTGAAGCTGAGGTGGATAGTGCAAAAGAGATAATCTATAAATTAGCTGTTGCCTTGGCTGACGGCGCTGTTTTGCAGGATGGTCAGGAAATACGTACAAAAACATTAGCAAAAACATTAATTTGTAATATAATAACAATTGATAAAAAACAAATATGTGTCATAAATTGGTGACATAAAAGGGAGAAAAATAATGGGTTTTGGTAATATGAACCAGATGAAAATGCTGCAGGAAATGCAGAAGAAAATGATGAAAGCACAAGAAGAACTTGAAACTGATCGCGTTGAAGGTTCCTCAGGTGGTGGTATGGTAGTTGTTGTAGCTGACGGACATGGTAATGTGAAAAGCATTAAGATAAAGCCGGAAGTCGTCGATCAGGACGATGTAGAAATGCTGGAAGACCTGGTATTAGCCGCCGTTAACGAAGCTATTGAAGCATCATCTGCATTGCGTGAATCAAAAATGGCCGCAGTAACAGGTGGTTTAAATCTGCCGGGAATGGGCGGAAAGCTACCGAGATTTTAAGATGTTTATGTATTGGTTAGGTAGAAGTTTCTGCAAGTTATTCCTCCTTATAGTTGGTAATATGAAGGTAATTGGACGGGAAAACGTACCACTTACCGGTGGAGTAATGATTGCGGGAAATCATGTGTCATATCTCGACCCACCTCTTGTAGGGTCAGGGTGTCCACGAATGATATACTTTATGGCTGAAATTGGCTTATTCAAAAATTGGCTTTTTGGTCGTATGATGTATAGTTGGGGGGCATTTCCGGTAAAGAGAGGTGGCGTTGATAGGCAAGCGATGAAAAAAGCTGAAGAACTATTACGTGAAGGCAAGGCTGTCAGTATGTTTATCGAAGGTACGCGTAGTAGAAGTGGAATGTTGCAAGAGCCTCAGGATGGGGTAGCAATGTTAGCAGTACGTGCAAGAGTACCAATTGTTCCAGTTGCTTGTATAGGTACTGATAATGTAATGCCTGTTAATTCTAAAAAAATTAAAATTAGTCAAATTATAGTCGTATATGGTAAACCAATTTATTTTGAAGTAGAGGATGGTGTTAAACCTGACCGGGCGTTTTATCATGATATTGCAGTAAGAACAGCCCGTGAAATTGCACGAATGTTAAGAGAAAATGGGGCAGGTGACAGAGTTCCTGCAGGATATTTAGAAGAATAGAGAGATATACCAAATGGATGATTTAGATAATAAAATTTTAAATAAATTAGAAGATAACAATCAAAATATTTTATTGTCTACTGATTTTATTCGTAAATTACAACAATTATCAGTTGTAATAAATAAATCCTTTGCAGGTAAAATGCGTGGTGAACGAAGAAGTTTGCGCAAAGGTAGTTCTGTTGAATTTGCGGATTTTAGAAATTATGTATTTGGTGATGATTTGCGATATGTTGATTGGAATGCGTATGCAAGATTAGAAAAATTGTTTATTAAATTATTTATTGAAGAAGATGATGTCACCATTCACTTATTATTGGATACAAGTTCATCTATGGATTTTGGTACACCTACAAAACTTCATTATGGCAAGCAGATTTGTGCGGCTCTTGGTTATATAGCATTATGCAAGTATGATCGCGTGTGTGTGACTGCAATAACTGATCGAAGCGGTCCACGTATACAGAATATTCGCGGACGTGGAAAATCCCAATTATTATTTAGCTGGTTACAAAGTTTAATACCAAGTGGAGGAACATATGTAGGAAAAGCATTAAAGGAATATGCATCAACTGCAAAATCTGCAGGTCCAATATTATTAATATCTGATTGTATGTCCAATGATGTTGATTTAGGTTTAAAAGCACTTTCTGGTAGACGGTTTTCGCCATCTGTAATGCAATTATTATCACGTGAAGAAGTTATGCCATCATATGCCGGTGATTTAAAGTTGGTAGACAGTGAAACAGGAACTATAAAAGAAATCACTGTTACTCCAGGATTATTAAAGAAATACCAGAATAAGTTGGATGGTTATTTAGATTATTTGCAGGGAATTTGTAATAAATACGGAATTAATTATATAAATGCTGTGACTGATTCTCCCATTGATGATTTAATTTTAAACACTTTCAGGCAGCGTGGAATGTTGGATTAATATGAGTGAAGTAATAATCGAATTAGAAAACTTATCTTATTCTATAGCGGGCAGAGAAATATTAAAAGATGTTTCTTTGACCATTTATGAGGGTGAAATATTTGCTGTAGTAGGTTTGTCTGGTACTGGTAAAACAACATTACTAAGATTAATAACAGGATTAATAAAACCAACGTCAGGAAAATTATATGTAATGGGAAAAGATATTACCAATCAATCAGAAAAAGAATTAAATATAATGCGTCAAAAATTAGGATTAGTATTTCAATATGGAGCATTATTTGATTCATTAACTGTTGAAGAAAATGTCGGTTTTCACCTGTGTGAACATACTTTCATGAAAGATAACGATATAAGAGTAGTTGTTGCGGAGAGATTGCGTGAAGTTGGAATGCCGGGTA
>JBIJDE010000410.1:0-4794 GCA_044344305.1 Armatimonadota bacterium | reverse complement strand
GCCGCCATCCTTCAACATCAGATATTGTGTCAGGGTATCTATCTGCGCGACAAGTATCGACTTATTTCCACTCTCGCCGCTATTCGTAGTTGATGGTTGATTTTGTTTAATGACTTTCGGATGATCTTTTATGTGGCTGTGTTTTCTTGCTACTTTCACATTTGTTGGTTTGTTAATATTGATATTCTTTTTAATCCGCGGCAACTCAATTCTATTGTTTGATGCTTGCTGTTTATTATCATCCTTCTTTACAGGATTTACTATGGGATTAATATTATTTGTTGCCTGAGTTATAGGAGAAGGTTGATTTTTTATTATAAGCATAACTCCTACAAGAGCAACACCAGTCGCTGCTAACATCCACCATCCGCGTAATTGCTTAGCATTACGTTCCATGTGTATCCGGGCTTTTTCAGCAACCATAGACGCATCAAAAGGAAGATTCATCGCAGAAAAATTCTGTAATTCGCAAAAGGCGTTACGGAGCAAATGCAACTCTTCTCTACATTTTTCACAATCTTGCAGATGTGTTTCAACTAAGATGCATTGTTCACTATTCAATTCACCTTTCATGTATTCTATTAATAACTCGGAGATATTTTCACATTTCATATATTGTATGTATCTAAAGTTACTCGAAAAGTTCCCGGTTTTGAAGAATTTTTTCTTTTATTTTATTTCTCGCTCGAAATATGCGTGTTTTTACATTGGCGACAATAGTATTTTCCGACGCGGCTATCTCCTCGTATGACATCCCACATACATCTCGCATCACTAAAGCGGTGGCGAAATCCTGCTTTAAATTGCCAATTTCACGAAACAAGAGAGTTTGGCGTTCCTTGCTGACTAATGCCTTCGCCGGGTCATTACCACCACATTCCGGTAACAGGGTGTCAAGGTAATCCTCGTTTCCGTCATATTCCAATTCGCTGAACTTCATCTCATTATTCTTTTTCTTCGTTACTTTTAATTGATTATAACATACATTTGTCGCCAATTTATAAACAAATCCCATAACATTCTTTTCACCCTTAAAACGATGCAATGACTTGTATAATTCATAAGTAACTTCAGAAAAGACATCTTCTATATCATCTTTTCTATGCCCACACGCCATTATCACCCGCATCAACCGCGGTCTGGCCAAAGCCAGAAATGCGTCAAACGCGTATTTTTCACCCTTTATAAATCGCCAGGCCAGCAAATCCAGCCGTTCATCAAACTCTTCACTGATTACCATATTGCCGACAGAAGACCGCGCAAAAAGCGATTCCATTTTCTCATCAGTAATTTCATCCGAGGTCATTTTTTCTCACTTGTAAATGTGGTGATTTATATTTAGACTTTTAAAAAGTTAATGTTACTATTTTAGATTCACCGGGAGACACTTACCCGTTGCATCATCCTTTGTATAATAAATTACCAATTCAACAATTCGTTTATTATTATCTGTTACTTCTAACATAGACCAACCACCACCTAAGTTAGTTGTTACCGGGTTTGAATTTGCGACATTACCACCATCACCTAAATCTTGCTCAAGCCTAACCCATCTTTTAATAATTGGCAAACTTTCAGTCTTTCCATTTACGGTGGCTACTCGTACTGCCCCTAAGTCTCTTTCATTCATTTGGATAACATTGAATCCTTGATTTATTAATGAACTTTCTTTTGATTTAGGTATAGGTTGATATGAATCTTCTGAACCGGTATCGGCTTCATTCTCATTTTTTTCATCAGTCTTTCCAGTTTCTTCTTCGTTTTTTACTTCAGATATATTATTATTTGCATTAACGATGTAATATGTATTACTTTTTTCAACTTTACAATAATAAAAGACAATTTCAACTTTTTTCTTTTCAGATTGTGTTTTTTCGAAACTCACACACCTTTTAATAAGGGGCATCAGACAAGTACTGCCATCTTTCATATTAACTTTGACAGGTTGTGTAATTGTTTCATTGCAACTTACTACGCTATATCCTTGTGCAATATATTTTTTTTCAGGCGAACCAGGAATAGGTTCATAAGATGATGCCAAAGCAGAAATTAACGACAAGGCAGAAATCATCATCACTAAAAAAAACTTTTTCATAATGGTATCCTTTTAAAATCATTCACTATTTAATTAAATAATAAATTATTGCTATTGATTAGTCTAAAGCGGCTTTCAACCACGACCAATTTTGCATTAATAGTTTAAGCCTCATAGATATCCTCTGTGTTACTTTGCGGAATCCTTTGCGTTCTCTGCGGTAAAATAAAGCTATCATCAACATGTTATTTCCTAACTTAACCGCAGAGTCACACAGAGTTTAACGCGGAGTTACACAGAGATAAAATTACATTAATTTTCAAGAATTTGTTTTTACATCAACGTTCTTTGGACTTAAGGGACTTAAAATTAAATCTGAGTCATATGATTTATATAACTCAGATTTTGATATTACCTATTTCTTATCGACTTGTGTAGCCGGAGTAGTTGCTGGTACACTTGCAGACGGTTGAGCAGGTTTAACTTCATCCTTTAACGGCTCAAATACTTTTCTGGTATCTCGATATTCATCTAATACTTTTATCGCTTCAGGTTTAAGATTAAAGTCTAATCTGTAATTATCTTTGTCTTGTGTAGCTTGTTTTTTGAATAATTCTATTGGAATCATCCAGGAATTATCCAAAGACCTGTTACCGCGCATTAAAATAATAATATCACAGTTATCAACTTTATTCTTATTTACTACCCAGCATAACTCTTCATCCTTCTCTTTTAATGTTTCCGGGAACGATGATATAACACTATAAAACTTTTTATCTTTATAAATGCAAAAATCAAAACTTGCATCATCTACATTATTTATTTTTTCTAATATAGTGACACCAGACTTATAAAGATACATCTCAGCACTGCGTATAGCAGACTCGCCTTGCGGATATGCTTCTAAATATAGTTTATTGCTTAATGGTGTTGGGGGTGTTACTGGAGTTCGAGGAACTTCAGGTTTTGGATTTGGATTTGGTTGAGGATTATTATTACCAGAATTACCTGGATTATTTTTTACGTCAGTATTATTTCCTACAAGAGTTGTAACTTCATTTGATATTGTTCGAACAGACTTTTTTCCTGAAAAAGTTATTGATTTTACAAATTGAATTATTGTGCTTTCATAATTATTATATGAAGTTGCCGGAGCTGTTAAGATAACACTTATATCATCTGATCCATTTGCAGTTACGAAATAGCCGCGTGTAGTTTTAACCTTACCATCATCTGTCCATCTACCACCAGTACCATTATTTGTACTTCTTGCGTATGCCCAATTTTTATTATCACCATAAATTACAGTGAAAGAAGCATTTTTATCATTGCCAAAAGTAGTTTTTAACATTGTTAAAGTTTCAATAGCTGAATATTCATGATCAATTAATGAGTCATTACTTGCGGAAATAATTAAATTACCACCATTACCGAATGTATATGCATATTTCATAATATCAGGATATAAATCTGTCGTAAAGTTTGTCACATCCTGAGATGTAAACTTAATATTATTTGGAAGCTTAAAAGAAAAATAATAACCTTTACAATTTTCTGCAAAACTCGAACAAATAGTCATAATAGAAATTAATATTATTAAATAAATTTTCATGTTTACCTCATATAAAAACAGGGTGAAGAGTAATAAATCTCCTCACCCATAAGATAACTGATTTTAGCGTTCGTGTGCAGTCGCAGGTTTTTCAATGACTGGCTGAACTTCGTCAAGATTTACTGGAACATTAACATATTTGATACTTGGTACTTTAATTGATTGTGTTGTTTTAACATAATATATCACCAACTCAACTGTTTTTTTACCAGCTTGTGCTACGGTTGTCATGGACCAACCACCACCTAAATTCGTATAGTCACCTCCGCCTTCACCAGACGTTTCAAGACGTACCCATCTCTTCATAATGACCATCGTCTGAACGCGACCACTTTTGAAGTAGGTTTTTCTTGGAGACATTTCTTTTTCATTTGAGTTAACAACACTGTAACCCGAATTGATCAAAGACATTTCTTTTGATTTCGGAATCGCTTGATAAGCCGATGCCGAGGTGCAGATTGCTAATAATCCAGCAATCATTAGTAAACCGAGAAGTTTTTTCATTCTCTTGCTCCTTTGTTTTTTTATAAACTACACGCCTACTTACGAAATAGAGATTTAGATAAAGAATTGCTTTACCGCACATGGTGTTAAAATGTGCAATACTGCTAACCCACCCACTAACACCAGTGGATTCCATGTTCTATCCCTTGTAAATGACGTGAAACTTATTGGGATTATTATAATTAACTATTATCGCAGTTGTCAATAGTTAATTTAAAATAAAATTTAATATAGTAAATTTATTGTCTTATCTGCAATTATTGCAAAAATCTTTATTATGATAATTTTCTTGTCTTATAAGCAATTAATGCAAACAAAACAATAACTTTTGAATACAATTCTGCTAAAATAAGTGATTTTTTTGATTATTATATTTATCGTTTTTTTCGAAAAAATAAATATTAAACAATAAAAATGCCTGCCTTCATAGTGTTATATATAAGTGGCGAAAAATAGTAAAAAGGTTCCCTGTTTTTAGATATATTTTAAAAATAATTAAAAATATTTTCAAAACTGTTTTAAAACTGTTCTTTAATCCAAATAAACCACATAAGGTATTAGTCAGTTAGCAATCAAACTCGAACAAATAATTCATAATTTTGAATTGTTGCCAATAATCTGGGGTTAACATCACTTCGACCCC
>JBIJDE010000409.1:0-4796 GCA_044344305.1 Armatimonadota bacterium | reverse complement strand
TTTATATATATTGTTATATGAAAATGTCATGAAAAAATATCTAATTTGCAATTGGCTCTATATTGTATCTAATTTCCATAGCAGTATTGACAATTTTAAGAATATTTGTTATTTTTAATACACAAATATTAATGGTTGTGTATTAAAAATATGGTGATAATATGACAAATATTCAAAAAGTTAGAAAAACTATATCAGAAGAAGGCGGTATTGTTAAAGCTGCTAACCTTGTAAAGATAGGAATGACAAATTCTGAGATACAAAGGTTGTGCAGAAATGGCAGTTTGCAAAAAATACAACATGGATATTATAAAGTTGCGGACACAGATGAACCTTGTGACGAAAAGTTGATAGCATCATTTTTTCCTGACGGTATTATTTGTCTTGATTCAGCATTATTTTTATATGGTTACAGTGATAGAACTCCGATCGAATGGACAATAACTTTTAACAGAAAAATTTCACGTTCAAGACTCAATATAGATTATCCGATTATTAAACCGTATTTTGTCGATGAAAAGCTATTATTGATAGGAAAAACTGAAATAAAGATAAATGATGTATGCTTGAAAATTTATGATAGGGAAAGAGTTATTTGTGATTGTTTTAAATATAAGAATAAAATTGATTCAGAAATTTTTAATAAAGCTATAAATGCATATATTATTGATGATAAAAAGAATATGAATAATCTGTCATTATATGCAAAAAAGCTGCGAGTATTCAATAAACTAAATGAGATTATTGAGGTGTTGATAAATGTCTGATATAGCGGCATCTATTCTTGCAAGGTTGCAAAATAAGGCGAAAGAGACAAATAGAAGTTTTCAATTATGTTTACAATTATTTTGCCAGGAAGAATTATTAAGACGTATTGAAAAATCAAAATATGTTGATAATTTAGTTCTGAAAGGTGGGTTATTAATTTATACACTCACACGTTTTGACAGTCGTGCAACCTATGATATTGATTTTCTTTTGAGAAATATTCCAAATACACCTGAAAAAATTGTAGAGATTATAAATCAAATTATCAATATTGAAACTGGCAATAATTATATTACCTTTGAAATAACAAGAGTAGAAAATATTTCTGTAACAAATAAATATACAGGAATAAGCATCGGTATGATAGCACATATTAAAAATACCAAAACACCTCTTGGTATAGATTTCGGGGTTGGTGATATTATTGTTCCCAATCAAGTTAAAAGGCAAATACCTACTCAACTCAGTGATTTTTCGTCACCAGTTGTGAATACATATTCATTGGAATCAACATTAGCTGAAAAATTAGATGCTATACTGTTATTAATGGAATTCAGCAGCAGAATGAAAGATTATTATGACATCTATTATCTGGCGCATATTATAAATTTTGATGGAGCAACATTACAGGATGCGATACATAAAACTTTTAAAAATAGAGATAGGGATTATGAACTCAATAGATTTGAGAATCTCATGGCATTTAGCAACAATGAAGTTATGATAAGAAAATGGCTTTCATTTATGAAAAAAACAAAAATTCCCGATGTTGCTTTTAATGATGTATTGATGACAATAAGTTTATTGTTAGGTGATATTTATAAATCTATTGTTGATAATACGAATTTCAGTGGGAAATGGGATATAATTAATCAAAAGTGGAATCCATAATAAATTGTATTTAATGGAAAAATACTGGTTGATGTTTAGTTATAATTATTTCTTCACTAAATAAAATGTTTATATATTAAATTTCATCCTGCCTATCCTGCCCATCCATGTTAATTATTTTCACCATACTATCCAAGTTTTTATTTTTTAACTGAACACTGCAAACTTAAAACTGCAAACTTACTTTCTCACTCTCTTTTTGGTAAAATAGCTTTGCCGGATAATGGCGAGAAATGTTTGAGGAGATTTATTATGAATGAGGGGCAGTTGCCTACTATATATGACCCGAAGAGTGTTGAGGAAAAGTGGATTGCGGTTTGGGACGCGAAGAAATATTCCAGTGCGCAGGTTGTGCCGGGAAAACCGCGGTTCAGCATAACTATTCCGCCGCCCAACGTTACCGGGGAGTTGCATATTGGCCACGCATTGCAGCATGCCATTCATGATACACTTATCCGTTGGCAGCGCATGCAGGGGAAGGAAACCTTATGCGTGCCGGGAACCGACCACGCCGGCATTGGCACCCAGATTAAGGTTGAGGCGCAACTTGCAACTGAAGGATTGACCAAGCATGACATTGGGCGCGAGAAGTTTCTTGACCGCATGTGGGAATGGAAAGAGCATTACGGCGGCACTATTTTGCGCCAGTTGCGGCGATTTGGCGCATCTTACGACTGGGATCGCGAGCGGTTCACCATGGATGCCGGATATGTTAAGGCCGTTCTCACCGCGTTCACCCACCTGTACAATAAAGGTTTGATATATCGCGGCACCCGCATCGTAAACTGGTGCCCATCCTGCCAGACCGCCATCAGCGACCTTGAAGTTGACCATGAGGATAAACAAGGCAACATGTGGCATTTCAAATACCCGTTGGCTGACGGCAGCGGCGCGATAATTGTCGCCACCACCCGACCGGAAACAATGCTGGGTGACACCGCTGTGGCGGTTAACCCGGATGATGAAAGATATAAAAATCTCATCGGCCAAAAAGTTATGCTGCCGTTGATGAATCGCGAGATTCCGATTGTTGGCGACGCTTATGTTGACATGACTTTCGGTACCGGCGCGGTGAAAGTTACCCCAGCCCACGACCCCAATGACGCTGAAATTGGCATGCGTCATCGCCTGCCCGCGCCGATTGTAATTGGTAAAGATGGCAGAATGACCGAGGAAGCCGGTGAGTTCGCGGGAATGGACCGTTATGACGCGCGGAAGGCAATTGTTACCGCATTAAATAAATTAAGTTTGGTTACAGAAATAAAGGATCATTTTCATGCGGTTGGGCAATGCACCCGCTGTAAAAATACCATAGAACCGCTGCTGAGCGAGCAATGGTATGTGAAGATGGAACCGTTGGCAAAACATGCATTGGATGTATTGAAAGCCGGCAAAATCGCCTACCAGCCTGACCGTTTTATTAAATATACCGAAGACTGGCTGGAGAATATCCGCGACTGGTGTATCAGTCGTCAGTTGTGGTGGGGACATCGCATACCTGTATTCACCTGTGACGATTGCGGTCACGAGTTTGCATCGGTAGAAACAGCGGATAAATGCCCGAAATGCGGCGGATTATTGAAGCAGGAAGACGACGTGCTGGATACCTGGTTCAGCAGCGCATTGTGGCCGTTTGCCGTATTGGGCTGGCCAGACAAAACGCCGGAACTTGATTATTTTTACCCGACAAATATCATGATTACCGGTCGCGATATTCTGTACCTGTGGATTGTCCGTATGATTTACAGCGGTGTGGAATATCTTGATGACAAGCCGGAAGCGGACAAAATTCCATACTACACCGTTTACGTTCATCCGACGGTACAGAATTTTGAAGGCAAGCGGATGTCAAAGTCGCTTGGAACCGGAATTGACCCGATGGAATTGATCGACAAATACGGCACCGATGCTACTCGGTTTGGGCTGTGTGGTATGGCGACGGCAACCCAGGATGTACGATTGCAGGAAACCCGCGAGCCAGGTTGGAGCGTTGACGCGCCAGAGATAGGTCGCGCTTTCCCAACCTTCGTACAGGGAAGAAACTTCGCTACAAAGATATTTAACGCCAGTCGGTTTGCTTTAATGAATATGAATGAGAAAACCGAAGCGAAGGCAACCCCGGCGACGTTGGCAGACCGCTGGATATTGTCGCGGTTGGCCGATACTGTGAAGACGGTAAACGACGACCTTGATAACTATCGTCTCGACCAGGCAACCATTCGCCTGTATGAATTTTTCTGGAATGAATTGTGCGATTGGTACCTGGAATTGGCAAAACCTGCGATGCGCGATGAAGCCATTGCCGACGCCACCCGTAATACCCTGGCGTTTGTCTTGGAGAATGCCTTGCGTCTGATGCATCCATTCATGCCGTTTATATCTGAAGAGATATGGCAACAACTGCCCCATGCCGCCGGTGCCGCGGAATCCATCATGATTTCCGCATACCCGATGCCTTCGGATTTCACAGTTGATGATGCAGTAGAGAAAGAGATGCAACTGGTAATGGATGTTATCGTCGCCGCACGAAAAATGCGCGCCGAACAGGGATTAACCCCCGGACAAAAAGCCGACATCATTATCGCGGTGGAAAATGAGCAGGCGGTGAAACTGTTGAATGAGAATATGAGCGCGATAACCACACTGGGACGCGCAGATAAAGTCGCCATCACCAACACCGCCGATGCCAGCGGAGAACATATTTTCTGGAACGAATTGCCGTTGATAATAAACATTACCCGAGAATTGACGGAGGAAGAAAAAACCAGAGAACTGGAAAAAGCAAAGAAAGAGCACGCAAAATTGGCATCTGATATTGAAAAAACAGAAGCCCGTTTGAATAACCCGGCATTTGCAGAACGCGCTCCGGCAGAAGTAGTGGCAAAAACCCGCGGCGAGGTAGCCGAAGCGAAAATGCGTCAGGCAGCACTGGCAGATAGAATAGCTGCGCTTAGTTAATTACGAATTACGATTTTTTACATCGATGGGCAGGATAGGCAGGATATATGTTTTGCGTCGCAAAAATAAAAAATCCTGTCTATCCTGCCCATCGATGTCAATAATCGAATTAGTAATCATTTAATCATTCTAATCTGTGGTTCGATGGTTAATTACGAACTTACAAATCAAATTACAAA
>JBIJDE010000408.1:0-4803 GCA_044344305.1 Armatimonadota bacterium | reverse complement strand
GCAACAGGGAAAAACAAACCGGAAAGCAATATTTGGAATGGATCAATGCTCTACCGCACCGCCATGCTCTTTCCTGATTCTCAAAATGTGGATAAGTATCGTGAAAAGGCCTCTGAATTGATGCTTAATGGTATTTCTATTCCTGCTGATGCTGTTGTAGATACACCTTATGCTGGAAAATCTTTGCGAGATTGGCATGTCGGTCCAAATTTTACCGAGAATTATGGGCTTAATCATCACGGCTACTTGAACATTGGTTATATGGTAATTTGCCTTTCCAATATTGCTATGCTTCATTTTTTCTGCAAAGATTACGGAATTGTCGCACCACCGGAACTTTATCATCATGCTATAGAGCTATGGCGATTAGTGAAGTCACACACTTTTGATGATGGCCGTCTGTGGCGGATTGGTGGTGATACACGTGTGCGATACTGCTATTGTCAGGATTATGCATTACCGATGTGGATACTCGCCAGTGACCTGTGGAATGATAACGACGCGAATAAATTTGTAGCGAACTGGTTAATGCAAGTAAGTAAAGAACAACAAAAAAATCAGGACGGCGCTTTTTTGAGCGAACGACTTGCGAGCCTTGCTCGGGTTTCACCATTGTATTATTGCCGGCTTGAAGCTGATCGTGCGGAATCTTTATCATTAGCGGCCTATTGGACGCGCCAAAACGAGATTAATAAAAGTTCTGATTCATCATTTAATTTGACAGCAATGGATGAATGGTATGATGATTTTCATGGTGCGGCAATGGTTAGAGGAAAACGGTTGGCAAGTTGGGTATGGAAAGCTGCTCAGTTACCATGTGGTACTGTTGTTCCTGCTGATCGTTCTGATATGGTTGAATGGCAATGGAATCTTGCAGGATTTATACGTGGTGCTGGATGCATGGTTAAGGCAGAAATTGTAAAATCAAAGATTGACCGTTTTGACGGTGGATTTATCAGTGTCGGTCAATATCACTGGGTTGCGACAAATAATCCGGCAGAAGGTACAGACATTGAAAGAACCGCATTAGCACGTATTGTATTTGCTGTCTTGCCAGATGATGCTACAGTAATAGTATTGCAACAAACCCAAGCAGCAAAACCAGTCTATCTTGTGGAGACAGCCGGTCTATATTTTAATATCCCAAACGATATTTATAATGATGGGAAACGCATATATAAGATTAATGGAACAAATTGTGTAATATCAGGTGCTGGTGGTATAGAAAAACCAGCCGCAGAGACTATTGAATGCGGTGAAAGGTTGTGCGTAGATGATCGAATCAATGTTCAGGCTATCTATGGCGGTTCATTAAAGTTACGACGTCCCGGGGTTCGACATGTGAACCTGCACCACAACATACCTCTTTCATATAGTGGTGAAGGCGCAAACCTGTATTGCGATATGGTTTGTTTAACATATTCGAATGACTTTGCGTTTTATGAGAAAGACACACAAATATACAACATTGGCGCAGCAATCAGAATCGATGGAGAACCACAAGTGACATTAATATCCCAGGATAATGAAACCTGTAAAATAATCGAAGTTATCGGGTCTGATGGCAATCATTATATATTGGCTGCTAATATGGGTGATTGTTCAACAATTATTTCATTACCTGTTGAATCAATTCAAACTGAGGTGTTATATGGTATAACATCAAAATTTACATTAAACAGTGGTGAAGTTGAAATTGAATCAGGTGAAACAGTGCTGTTGCGTTTGCCAACAGTATAAATTTTACTGACAATTTTATTCTTAATTGTAACGCAAAATATTACGTTGCTAAAATTATGTGTTTATTATTTCATAATTCCGTTGATATTTCTGCGACTTTTTGGGGTTTATCGTTTATAATTAAATGGTGACATTACATAATTCAAATATTGATATTGTTGTGGTGCGGGGGGCAACCCGGCGCGATTTAGAGGATATCGGCAATCTGTGGGTGGAATTAATTGAATACCATCGGCGGTTGGACGCGCGGTTTTTTGTGCCTTTTGAAGGACGCAATCATTATATGCGCTATATTTACAACGCGCTGCGTGACGATTCTTTTCGTGTTTTTGTGGCGGAGTCTGCGGGTAATATAGTTGGGTATATCATTGGGTATGTATCAGAAAATGCGCCGTTTTTTCCGCAACCGCGATACGCATTTATCGCTGATATTTGTGTGACGGCAAATTGTCGTTGTGCGGGGGTTGGCAAAGCAATGGTGCGGGAAATAGCCAGTTGGTTCATATCACGCGGGTTGCAATCTACCCAATTGAATATCGCGTATAATAACGAAATATCGCAGAAATTCTGGCGCAGCCTGGGGTGTCGTGATTATCTGCATCATGTTTGGCTTGATTTAGATGGGGTGTTAAAGTGAAGTTTCCTGTAATGGTTTTGTTATTTTTAATATCAGTGTTCGCATTTGCTGTGGTAAAATTACCAGCAAATTTCAAACTGTACCGGATAGAGGTAAATACTTTCTGGCAGACAAACTGTTTTATATTAACCGGGGCTACCAATAAGGCGATAATTATCGACCCGGGTGACGAGTTGAAGTTCATCCCCAAGGAAGATAGAGAAATTCAGGACCGTGATGTTTATCATTCCACTGGAGAACATGCCGCGCGAATAGATTTTATCATAAAAAAATATAATATCACCCCGGAGATGATAATATATTCACATGGTCATCTCGACCATTTATCCTCGGCAACCATGCTGAAGGAAAAATATAATTGTGAAACAGTGATGCATAAAGGCGACGTTAGAGATGGATACCCCAAAGATAACCGCTTGTTTGATGTGCCTTTACCCAAGGTTGACCGCACAGTTGAAGATGGCGATATTATCAAACTCGATGGAATGGAATTAAAGGTGATGCACACCCCCGGCCATAGTCCCGGCGGTATTTCACTATTTACAACATTTAACGGTCAGCCATACCTGTTCAGCGGCGATACTCTGTTATACCACACTACTGGACGTACAAATTTTAGAGATGGCAGCGGGTCGGATAAATTGCTTTACGAATCTATCACTAAACATTTATTTGCCTTGCCGGAAGATACCATCGTTTTCCCCGGACATTATGAATATACCACCGTCGGCGAAGAAAAAGTCAGCAACTATGTGGTTGATAGCTATAGAAAACTATTTGCACCAGAAGATTAATTGCAAATTTTAATTAACATGGATGGGCAGGATGGACAGGATGAAAATTATCCTGCTTATCCTACCCATCCATGTTAATTTTATTTTATAAAAGGTGAGAGTATAACATGTTAATAGCCATTGATTCGCTGCTTTTACACGGGCAGTTCACCGGCGTCCAGCACGCCATCAGGAATATCACCAGCGAATTACTGGCTGATGATGAACACCAGTATTTATTGGTGTTCCCCAGCGATACCGACCCCGCATTACTATACCCATCAGCTAACTACCAGGTTTTAGTCGCACCTTTTAAAGGCAATGAGAAACTGAAACGTATCTGCTGGCAGCAATTCACCATGCCAAAACTACTTAAAGAAAAAGGCGTTGACCTGCTCTTTTCACCCGGATATATCTCATCAATCGGTTGGCTCGGTAAATCCGCGGTGTTGATTCACGACACCATCGCGCTGTCTCATCCCGAATTATGCTCATTCTGGAATTCGAAAAGTTATCGTATGCTCTTACCCATGTCCGCACGCCACGCAGATATTGTCATCACTCCCAGCCAATCAACGGCAAATGATGTGGTGACGTATTGCCATGTGAAAGCGGATAAAACCCGGGTGGTTCCACTTGGCGTTAATCAAATAGTAATTCCGGCTGAAGGCGATATTATTCAGGCACGCCAGCGCATCAGTCCGGGACGACCATATATATTAGCCGTTAGTGCTATTGAACCCAAAAAGAACTTTGACAGCCTGATTAAATGGTTCGACGAATGGGCGACAGAAATTCCCCATAACCTGGTGATAATCGGCAAATACGCGTGGCGTCCACAAGCTGTGAAAAAGGCGTTGAAGAAATCTAAATACCAGAAAAGAATAATCATGCCCGGTTACGTGGAACAGTCCGACCTGCCGCCAATCTATGGCGGTGCAGACTTGTTCGTCATGCCGTCTCGTTACGAAGGTTTTGGACTACCTGCTTTGGAAGCGATGTCCGCCGGTGCCGCAACCGCCGTCAGCAATGCCGGTTCATTGCCGGAGATAGCCGGTGACGCCGCCGCGATTATCCCCCTGGAAGGCGACGCCTGGGTGACTGCGATACCGGCACTGCTGAAAGATCCTGCGAAACTCGAACAAATGCGCGCAAATGGAATAACACACGCCAAAGAATATACCTGGCAAAAGACCGGGGAGATGATTCTGCGAGTGTTTGGGGAGATAGGAAGGAAGTAAGGGGGTAGGGGATTAGGAGTTATTTTTATTTGTCTGAACCTCGGATTGAGAGGATTTATTGGATTTAATGGATTATTTTTTCGAACCACGATTATGGGAGGGAATTTGCATAGTATTCTACATATCTATCAAAACAAGTTATTAAAATTTAGTCACCGTGTGGAAAGGGACGCAAGTCCGGCTCTATTTACAGCAAAGATGTATTTGTGGAATGCCAAACTCCTGATTAGAAAGTTGTTAAAGTGAAAGGTTGTCGGAAATCCGCCGGACTTGCGTCCCTTTCCATACGGTGACTATTCATTTTTACGCTTCTTATGAAAATTAATTTTTTAAAAAGAAAAGATATTGTGGAATACTATTGATCTTCCCTCCCTTAAAAGTATTTTAATAAAATCATGACTTTTTTGTTCGA
>JBIJDE010000407.1:0-4805 GCA_044344305.1 Armatimonadota bacterium | reverse complement strand
CATAACATCAAACAACCTGCCATCCCTGTTGCCATGGTCAGATACTTTGCCGGAATATGTGAAAATGCCGGCTAAAAAAGATTAAGAGCAAATACCACGGCAAACACGTAATCTATTTGACGCTTACCTTTAAAAGATACATATAGGCTTTTACTAAACCTGATGGGGCAAATTCCATATAACCAGTCATAAAATGCTGTCACAGTTTGGAAAGGGGTGAAGCCCGGCTCGAATTACATCAAAATTATCTTCTCAGAAAACACCAATCTCCTGATTGGCAAGTTATTAAAATGATAGATTCCGGAAAATCAGCCGGACTGGCGTCCCTTTCCATACGGTGACTTAGAATTTGAAAGTTGTATAAGGTTATTTATCTGTATTAGACTGCAGTCTGGAATCCTGCAATCCCACTATTTATCTATTTTTCTTGATATCATTTCATGGTACTGGTATGATATATGCGGGAGCACTATACATGATAGCGATTATTGATTATGGGATGGGGAATTTGCGGTCGGTGGAGAAGGGATTTGAGAAAGTTGGTTACCAGGCGCAAATAGTAAAAACGGCAGATGAGATTCGCCAGGCAGATGCGGTTGTGCTGCCGGGTGTTGGCGCGTTTGGCATGGCTATGGAGCATATTAAAGCTGCTGGTTTGGACACGGCTATAGTTGAGTCAGTAGCCAGCGGCAAGCCGTTTTTAGGCATTTGCCTGGGCCTGCAACTATTATTTGATGAAAGCGAAGAGTTTGGGCCGGTACGCGGCTTGGGAATAATCCCCGGGAAGGTAGTGAAGTTTTTCCCGGAAGGCGCACCAGCGGGTGTGAAGATACCTCACATGGGTTGGAATGGTTTAAATAAAGTAAAAAACGAAGCGGTTTTACAAGATATTCCCAATGGCGAATATGTATATTTTGTCCACTCGTATTATGTAGTGCCAAATGACGACGCGGTAATTGCCACCACCACCGAATACGGCGGTTTCAGTTTCACCTCGTCAGTATCCAGCGGCAATCTCTACGCGTGCCAGTTTCACCCCGAGAAGTCTGGTATCGCCGGATTGACGATATTAAAAAGATTCGCTGAACTAACAAAATAAGTTCTTGAAAATAAACCTTTCATTTTGGAGTAAAAGGATGAAAAACATCTATTTAGCATTCACCCTGGCTGTTTTATTAATCACTGGTAACGCGTTTGCCGGTGAGATGATTAACGCCATTACCGGCAATGACCTCGCCAAGTTAAAAACGCTGTTGGCAGACGTAAAAACTCGAACTGCCGCATTGGGCGAGGTTGATAAAGGTGGTTATTTGCCACTTGTAGTGGCGGTACGCGATAATAAAATCGAGATGGTACGCGAGATAATAAATGCCGGTGCAGACCTGAACAAACCAAGCGGTCCATTGAAACTCACCGCGTTGCACAGTGCCAGCAATCCCGAAATCGTAAAGTTGCTTTTAGCCAATAATGCTAAAGTTGACGCTGTTGATAATGGCGGAAATACTCCACTGCATTCCGCAGTGCGAAACGGCCGCATGAATATCATGAAGTTGCTGATTGATGCTGGCGCCAATGTTAACCTGGCTAATATCGACGGAGAAACGCCGGTATACATGGCGTCAACACCAGAATTGGCAAACATGTTATTAAATGCAAACGCAAACCTGAACGTTGTTGATACAAAAGGCAATTCACCACTGATAAATAAAATCATCAGCCGCCAAACCGAGACCGCTATTTGGATGATAAACAACCATGTCAGTATTGAAAAAGCAAATAATGAGGGTGATACCCCACTGCATTTCGCCGCAAAATATGCAAATGATACAGTCGTAGAAGAATTAATCAAGAAAGGCGCGGGAATCGGCATAACTGATAATAATGGCGATACTCCTCTGCACCTTGCCGCTAATGCTGGCGTGGTGAATTTATTGTTAAAAGCTGGTGCAGCAACCGATAGAACGAATAAAAACAATCTTATCCCTATCGTAACCGCCACCGACCATGGTTATGCCGATGCGGCGATGGCGATGATGACTAAGGCAAACGCAAATGCTGCCGACGAAAATGGTTTGACTATTCTGCATAACTTCGCTGGTCGCGGCAAAGTTGAAGCGATGGCAAAACTTATCGAACTGGGTGCTGATGTAAATGCTGTTACCAAGAATGTTAAACAAACACCGCTGCATTTTGCTATAACAAAAGAAGCCGCTGATGTTTTGTTAAAGAATGGTGCAAAAATCGATAGTACGGACGTTGATGGAATAACCCCGTTGATGCGCGCGTTACAAAATAATAATGATACGCTGGTAGAATACTATCTGCAGCAGAAAGCTTCAATTGCATTGAAATCGGTTAGTGGCGATACTCCGCTACATATGGCACGTTCTACCAAGGCGGTAGATCTGTTGTTAGCGTTAGACAAACAGCAATTAGACGCCGTAAACAAAGCCGGTGAAACTCCATTATTCAGCGCAATAACGGATGAAAATAAAGATGCCGCCATCGCATTGATAACCGCGGGTGCGGATGTGAATAAGGTTTGCAACAAAACCCCGATAATTGACGCCGCAATTGTAAAAGCAGAGAAAAATGCTGCCGGAATGGATGTGTTGAAAGCGATTGTTGATAAAAAACCGGATATGAATGTATTAAATGATAAAAATCAAAAACCGATATCAACCACCCGTAAAACGGACATTATCTTATTATTGTTATCGAATAACACTGCTGATGTAAACACGGCAGACCTGAGTGGGCGTACCCCGTTATTTTATGTAGTGATGAATGCAATGCGCGATGATGAAAAAGCCGCCGCCCAAGGTAATATTGAGAAATTATTGGCTATACATGCAGATGTAAACCATAAAGATTTTTACGGAAATACCCCGTTATCTTATGCGCCAAATATTGTGGTTGCAAAACAATTGATAGACAATAAAGATGAGAAAAACCGCGCAGATATTAATATTTTAAATAAACGCGATGAGTCACTGTTATATAAAGCAGTATCAGACAATCGCAAAGACCTGGTAGAGTATTACATCGCTCAAAAATTATCGGTGAAACAGGTAAATAATGCCGGAGATTCACCGCTGCACCGCGCGGCGTCAATTGTGGACCCGGTAACAGCTGATTTTACCCCGACATTTGAAAATCCATTCCCACCGGCACCCCATGAAATTGCTACTTTGTTAGTGAAAGCCGGCGCAGATGTGGATGCTAAAAATAACAATGGTGAAACCCCATTGTTTAATGCCCGCAGCGCGTCAATGGTTACCTACCTTGTGAAGGAATGCAAGGCCGACCCGAATGTTGCAAGTTTAATGGGTGATACCGCGTTAATGCGTATTGTACGCACAAATAAAGAGACGGTGGACGCTCTTATAAATAATGGAGTGACTGTAGTTGACGTTAATTACGTCGGTCAAGCCAAGAGCAGCAACAAGAAAACGGCATTATTCATGGCGCAGACAGGCGATATCGCGAAGATGTTGATAGCTGCAAAAGCGACTGTTAATATTAAGGATGCCGAAGATATGACGCCGCTGCATGATGCCGTGAAAGCCGGACGGCTGGACGTCGTGAAGGTTTTATTAGCAGCCGGAGCCGATCCGACAGCACGTGCGAAAGATGGCAATCTGCCCATGCATCTGGCGTCAAATTTAGAAGTAGCTACAGAGATATTGAATGCTCCTAAAACCGATATTAATGCCTACGATAACAGTGAAAACACTTTGCTGCATAACGCTGCCCGCAAGGCTGATGGATTAACTATGGTACAGTTACTGATGTCTAAAAATGCATCAGTTGTTATACGTAATAAAAATTTGGAATCTCCGCTGCATCTTGCCGCTACTGATGCCATTTTAACTGAATTAGTTAAAAATGGGCCGACAAACATTAACAGCAAGGACATCGCCGGCAATACTCCGCTGATATCAATGGCGCGGTTAGGTAATACTGGTGCTGTTGCAAAATTAATTGAGCTGGGTGCTGACGCAAAGGCAAAAAATATTTCTGGTGAAACAGCACTGGATTTCGCACCGGATGTTGCGACGACTACGTTGTTATTAGCTAAAGGTGCAGATATCAAAGCTGCTGATAAAACTGGTATGACACCTTTGCTGTATGCGGTGAAAAACAATCGATTTGATGTGGTAGAGCTTTTGTTGAAAAACGGCGCGCCTGCGATATCTACCGTTAATGGCAAGGTGATGTCAGTTAAAAATAATGAAGGTCAGAATGTATTGCATTTGGCTACTTCCCAAAAAATGTATGAACTTTTTGCCGGTAAAATAGGGGTGAACACAACTGACAATCGTGGTCGAACTCCGTTATACTATGCTGCTAAAGCCAATAATTTGGAGATGGTGACTTATCTGCTGGGTAATAAAGATATTCTGGTTAATACCAAAGTTACTCCAAAAATTGTACCGATTGTAAAAGGGAAAAAAGATGCCAACCCGGAGACGGATATCGAGGAAGGATTAAACCCATTGCATGTAACCAGCGACCCGGCGATTGCCAAGTTGCTAATCGATACTAAAAAGATAGATATTAACGCGAGAAATGCCCAGGGCTTCACACCGCTGATGTATTCATTGGCAACAGGCGGAAAAACAGTACAAATATTATTGGATAATGGCGCAAATGTGAAGTTGGGAAATAATAACGGCATGCAGCCAATACATGCCGCTACAAACGCCGCTGTGATTGACATCCTGCTGAATAATGGAGCTGTCGTTAACGCTCATGACAGTTCAAACAGCACGCCACTACACTACGCCGCACAGTCGTTTGAT
>JBIJDE010000406.1:0-4806 GCA_044344305.1 Armatimonadota bacterium | reverse complement strand
ATATTAAATACGGAACGATATTAGGTGTAATGCCATTTAATAATAAATTAGTTTTAATTCAAATATCAGGAGCTAAACTTACGAAAGCTTTGCCTGCAAATGGTGTTACAGGTATGAGTGGGATAAAATTTGTTGCTAATAATTATGTATTAAGCAATGGAAACGCAATTGACCCTGATAAAATTTATCGTGTTTTAATGACAGATTTCCAGGCAGATGTTACTTTAAAATATAAAGAATCTCCACGAGAAGTCGTTTTTAACTCATGGAGAGACCCGGTTATTAAATGGTTAAAGGATAATAAGACGTCGACAGCGAAATCATTAGATGTAATTATAGATTCTAAACAACGTTGAAAGGTATAATAAATGCAAAATGAAATTTTTATAACCAGGCATATAGGACGCGAAGTCGCTCTTTTATGGCTTTTTCAGATTGATGTAGGACAATCTGAGATTGATGAAGTTATTTCCGTTATCCCGGAAGATTTAGAAGGGGTAGGGGAAGCTTCTTTAGAAGCTAAAGAATACGCTCAGATGTTAGTTAGAGGCATTGCGGAAAATAGAAAAATTGTCGACGCTAACATTAATAAATATGCCGTAGATTGGGATATATCTCGTATGTCTGGCGTTGATAGAAATATTCTGCGTATAGCAATGTATGAAGTAGAATATGTTGAGTTTATACCGGCAAGTGTTGCTATTGATGAAGCTGTTGAAATAGCAAAGAAGTATGGTGCTGAGGATTCACCCAAATTTATTAATGGCATTTTAGGTGCATATATGCGAGGAGAAGGAAAGAATTAATCATGGCGAAAAAGGTCCAAATTCAAAGGCAAACAACATCACCGTTTGATTTTGATTTTTCTAAAGAATATTTCCCTGTAATCATGCTGACATTCGCAGCTCTGGCAGCATTGATTACTAATTTTATACCCAAAGTATTTCTGAATGCTGAATTGTCATTGAAAATGCATTATGATGTATTATCTGGCAAGGCAATGGCGTTTTACCAATATCAGATGTATGTCCATGATAATATAATTGAAAGGCTTTATTACCTATTAGGCCAATCCCCTTATAATTTTGCTGTTGTTCATATATTATATTATTCAGTTGGTTGGTTGTTATTTTTATTTTTCTTATATTTATTATGTAGAAAATACTCAACTGTTCTTGCTTCAACAGCAGTAATATTATTTCTTATCGCAATATCAGGATTTTTCTGGCATGATAATTATTATCATCCTGGTGATTCCTGGGGATGTTTGGTTACTGTATTTTTGATTCGAGAAATTTTAGAGAAACGTCGTCCTTTTATCATGTATCCTTTATATTTAATTAGCGGTTTTATCTGGGAAAAAACGCTGTTATTACCACTATCGGTTGGATTATCTGATTATTTACGGAATAAAAAGCCGGCGATTTTAACAATAGAATTATTAGCTGCAATTTTTTTAACATCTATAGGTCAGTTACTTCCTCGATTTATTTATGGAACCGATCGTCCTGTAGATGGTATAACATTAGCGGCAAATATACATAGCATTCCCGTCTATTTGTTATACATGATGATAGTTTTTGGATTAGTACTTTATTCAATTTTACGCTATTGGCGTGAAACGCCGATTCTTTATCGTATGATAGTATTGCAATTTCCAATCTGGATAGCAATTTATCTCGCATTAAATGGGGTATTAACTGAAATGCGTGGAATCTATATTATGATTCCATTATTATGGCCAGCCTTTGCAGAAGGTGTAGATAGATGGTTAATAATTCACGAAAATCGTAATTAATCTTAATTTTTTCTATTGCAAAAATCCTGTCTATGGGTTTATAATTATTTCATACACAGCATGCGTGTGTTTTAGTGTGGCATTTAGCGTCACCGACTGCCGATCGAAGTAGGAGTGCATAATATGCGCCAATCAATGCAACAGGCATCGGGATTGCGACGAATTATCGCGCTTTTCCTAATAGTATCATTTATATTTATATCATCACCATTGGAAGCTGCAAAAAAACGTGCGTCTTCTTCTCAATTGCGTCAAAAACAGAACGTTATTAAATCAAAAATGGGGGTGATAAGACGTCAAATCCGTCATGTAAAACAAAAAGAAAAAATATCACGTTCAGTTTTAACAAATGCAAATCATCGAGTGAAAATCGCACGTGGCCAATTGCATTTTGCTACACTTCAATTAAAACGTACCGAAATAAGCCTTCAACGTGCAACGATGGCTTTAACAGATGCGAAGCGGGTATATTCACGCGCCAAAACCGATGCATCAGCAAGATTAGTAGCCATGTATCAACGGGGTAATACAGGATACATTCAATTACTTCTCAGTTCTGATAATATGGGTGATATGTTGGAAAGAGCTCAAGTTGCTGAATATTTAACAGCTCAAGAGAAGGATATCCTAACTGACTTAATTAAACGAAAAATCAGAGTAGCCAATTATCGTGAGAATGTTCAAGTAAAAACAGCAGAAGTTGCATCCTGGCGATCCCGAGTCTCAGTAATGCATCAACAAGCTGTTGTTAAACAGTATGATGCAAAAGGTAATTTAATTTACACTAAAAAACAGCGTAACTCTTTAGAGGCGGAACTTGATGCTTTAGAACGTGACTCAGCTTCAATTACCTCTATGCTATTGTTACTACAAACATCATCGTCTGGTAAGCGAAGATATGGGAAAAGATATGCTATCGGTGGATTGCCTTGTGCTGGTCGTATAACATCTGGATTTGGTTATCGCATGCATCCTGTATTGCATTACCGTCGATTGCATACCGGTGTCGACATCGGTGCTCCTACTGGTACACCTATTCACGCTGCTGGCGGTGGTTATATAATCTGGGCAGCACGCCGTGGCGGGTACGGCAACTGTGTTATTATCGATCATGGTGGTGGAAAAGCAACATTATATGGTCACATGTCGCGACTTTACGTCAGAGGAGGACAGGAAGTTAGCAAAGGCCAATTAATCGGCACAGTGGGTTCTACAGGTATGTCTACAGGTCCTCATTTGCATTTTGAAGTTCGCATTAATGGGAAACCTGTAAATCCTCTATAAAATTGACATTACGAGGGTAAATTAGCTATAATTCAATCCAATCGCGGAGAGATGGCCGAGTCCGGTTGAAGGCGCACGACTCGAAATCGTGTAACGGGTGACTGTTCGTGGGTTCGAATCCCACTCTCTCCGCCACTAACATTGTTCTACATCCCCATCACCTTAACAACAACTCTTTTCCTTCGCTGTCCATCGAATTCAGCATAGAATATCGCTTGCCATGGACCAAGGTCAAGTTTGCCATTTGTGATAGGAACAATAACTTCATGGTGTACCAGCATACTTTTTAAATGGGCATCCGCGTTGTCTTCACCGGTTTTGTGGTGATGGTAATTAGAGCGGGCAGGGGCTAATTCTTCCAGCCAGTTATCAATATCATGAATTAATCCATATTCATAATCGTTTACGTATACTCCTGCAGTAATGTGCATTGCTGATATTAATACCATTCCATCGGTAATGTCTGATTTAGCAACTATTTCAGCTATATTATCGGTTATGTGTATATATTCGCGACGTTTTTTAGTATCAAACCATAAGTATTCGGTATAGCATTTCATTGTCATTTTCTGCTTACCTCCCTTAATGCTGTTTCAATGTCTTCAGGTTTATCGATATCAAATCCCAATCCAGCATCATTTGATATTATCGCCTTTACTGGAACACCTATTGCTTTTGAGGCGACATCTTCCAAACCTTTTAGAGTTAGTTTCCCGAAAATCATTTTGATGATTGTAGCTATACCAAGAATTTTAGCTAAAGCTGATGGACTCTTTCGGGCATTAAACAATTTTTGAATTAACTTTGCTCTATCTTTTATTATATCACTTTTCATCAGAAATGCATTGCCACCAGTAAAAATACCATCAATTATTTTTACGTAAGTTCGTTTCCCATCAGGAAATCTTTGCGTGCAAATATCTTTAGGAATAATTGGATATGTAATTTCACCACCAGATTTAATACTATCAGTA
The DNA here is from genome assembly GCA_044344305.1 of Armatimonadota bacterium. Lineage (GTDB taxonomy): Bacteria > Armatimonadota > Hebobacteria > CAIYQO01 > CAIYQO01 > JBAXQQ01. The sequence goes on along the minus strand of JBIJDE010000406.1, from coordinate 750 downwards.
ATAAAACCATTAAGTCCTTCAATCGTTAATAAAGGCAAATCGCCAGTTATTAGAATTATGTAATCCAAATTGTTATCTTTTAATGCATCAAATCCAGCAAAGATATTATCCATAATTGAGTTTCCAGCAGAAATTAATTTTCCTGGTAAATGAGAAAGAAAATAGTGAGATTCAACAGGAGTAACAAACACGCATGTAGATATATATTTTGAACTTACTATAATGTCATTAAGATAATCAAGAACAAATCGGTCATTTAATTTTAATAATGCACGGTGTGTGCAATATGGTTTTAATTTTTCTGGAACATCACCGCCCGCTAATACTACTGCTCCAATTTTCAATTCTGTGTTAATAATTCTCAACCGCCTCAATATTATTTTCAGTAATTTTGAATTGCACATCAGTTATAGGGTATGGCCGAAATGATTTCTTTGTATTGCCTATTGTTGTTAACCAATTCAAATATTCTTTATCATTTTCACCGGTCATAACTAAGTAATCACGACCTAATATTAGAACATAAATGTTTTCTTCGTTAAATCGAGGTGAAAATCTTGAGTAAAACGATGGAATAAGCATTCGTACAGCATCCAAACCATCATAGGTAATAAATCTGATAAATCGATCACCCTGATCAAATGCCTCTAACGCAGATATTTTTAATTTATTACATGTACGTTCTAAGTTTAATAATGCGGTATCGTGTAAATCCTCTGTGTTAAGGTTATATTCATGTTGGAATTTATG
>JBIJDE010000456.1:0-4284 GCA_044344305.1 Armatimonadota bacterium | reverse complement strand
CATCTATGGCTTGTTTGCCGGTTAGTTCGGGCAGGTTTTCGCGCATTGTTTTGGCGAGTATTCCACCGCGTTCTTTGGTGGCTACTGCGGTCAGCAGGATGGCGTTATTGCCGATAATTTTATTTTCGGTGATAGCCTTTGCCAGTGCTTCATCGTTTGTCTTTGATGGCGTTAATAGAGCCGCTACGATTACTGGAAATACTGTCAAATTACCTTCACGTTGTTTTAATAACAGTTTATTTATGTCAAGAAAGGGTAGAACCCAGGTTCTTGAACTGTGATTGTAGCTGTCATTTTCAAGCAATACAGCATTATAAAGTGCAGCAAGATATCTGTTGTAATTATTTGGCTGTTCATTTAATGAATGTAAACAATAGTCGAATTGTTTTTCAGAAATTTTATAAACTGCAGTTGTTAATTCATAAAGTTCTTTATTTGTCTGTAGTTGTAGTTCTGACTGATTAATTGCCCAGGCAGAACGCATCATGATCAGTCGGGAATTATCGTTTTCCAACAGCTTACTTATTTCCGGGCTTGCCCAGGCTATTTGCAATTTTGTGAGTGCTTCAATGTCGATACTGCCGCGGGATGCACTGGCAAGCAATGGTAGCGTGAAAGTGTTGATTGCCGTTATAGCCTGGTTTTGCTGTTGCGCGGCAAAACGTTTTTCGCGCTGGTCAGCTCGGGAAATCCAACGGGCGGCAGTAAGTTTTTGCAGTTTTTGCAATTCTGCCAGTTCTGTAGTCGGTGTTTTATTGCCTGCAGCCTTGCTGATGTCGGCTTTCGGGTCTTTCAATGCCTGCAATAACGCAATGACATTGGCATGTAGCTTTTCATCACCCCATACCAACAACTGGGTGGGGGTAATCAAAACGACATTATCCTTCTGGTCAAGTGCTAGGCGAACTGCATGACCTATCGGGTCAGCAATTGGTTTGGCATTTTTCGGGTCAGCCTTGGGGTCTTTCTCTTTATCTATCGGCATGGCAATATCGCCAATTCTGTATACCCAGGCGGATTGTCCGGGCATCCGGCGGGTGGTGCCGACGGTGATGGCATTATCTTTGTTCATTGTCCATGTCAGGTGTGCCGGTGTTAAGATCCAGTCCATCGCCTGTGCCACGGTGGCGCGGCGCAAGTCAAGGTAAGTTACTCGCAATTGCTTGACCCCCGACATTTCGGCGGCGTCTACCAGACTGCCATCGATAAAGTCGATGTTGATACCTGTGGCTTTGCCTACCTTTTGTATTGCGTCGTGTAGAGAAATATCCCTGAGTTCAAGGTTAAGCGTTTTTGCCAAGATTGGGTAATATTTCAACTGTTTCTTGCTGATAGCATCTGAAACGTCTTGAATACCTGTTGTGGCAGTGTTTATAGTGTAGTTATTTTGTGTTGCTGATGCTAACACCAGTGCCTGCTGATAACGAAGCAGTGCCGCTGGCAAGTCGCCTTTCTTTTGCAACTCTGCCGCTTCAGTTAGTGCGGTTTCGCCTTGTTTTAACTGTTTTTTGTAATCTTCAGTATCACGATAAGTATATGAATTGTCGTATCCATCACTATCATTAGCCCAATGATTTGGTTTTACATCTGTGAAAGCCATACCTGTAATAATACCATTAACAACTCCAAGTTGTTTTTTACCAGATTGCTGTAATGAAGGAGATGCAGGCATAGCAGATGTAACAGGTGACCTATTTAATTTAGCAGAAGAACCTGCAACAGTTGATGGCCTATTAGGAGATATTCCTTTAACTGGTAATTTTTTTACACCTTGTTCTCTGGCATTTGATATAGGTCTGTCATACATATCCTTGCCGTTATATTCATTTAAACTATATGCATGAAAGTCAATACGTATTTCGCGAGTATTTATCCCGTCATCAGAGCCAAAGAACCCTTCATAATCAGTTCCATCAGGTATCGGTACCGCTACTACCATACGGCGGGGTGGTTTTGGCGGTTCGGTTATATTATCAATATCTTTGGTGTCTATCGCTACGAAACTGGTGTATTGGCTCATTAGTTTATAGTCCAGTGCCACATTGGTGATTTCTTCCACCACCTGCGGGTCGTCGCCGTAAAACATCTGTTCTGAAAGGTCTTCTATCTTTTGCCTTGCCCACACCTTGGGCAGTACATCGTGTTCGGTGGCGTTGCCATTTGGCAGTGTTACATTCAGGGTGTAATCTATCGGTTTGCCTTCTGCCATACCGGATATTTTTATAGCCGCGTTGCCGCCATCAGAATAGCGACCATACATGATAATAGGACGGCCAGCCCACAAACCGGAGATGCGCCGTGGGTAAGTTTCAAAAACTTGCAGTCCATTCCAATTTATCTTTACATTTGAAAGTTGCGCTTTATGAATGCGCTCCACCATTTTATCCACTATATCTTTGGGGTCAGTGCTTAATTCTACCACTTGCGACATCCCGCCGCCTTGTTTTGCCACACCATCCAGCAGGAAACGGTTTGGCGATGAACCGATACCGATGGTCCAGAAATAGAGTTGATTGCTGCTGGCTTTCCCCACGGCAGCGATGATTTCCGCTTCGTTGCCGATAAAGCCATCTGTCAGCATGATTGCGACCCGCACCCGGTTGGGGTCGATCGGCTCATCAATGACCATCTTAATGCCTTTCAGCATTTCAGTGCCGCCGCCGCCCTGGTAACCATTAGTAAAATCAAGTGCTTTTTTGATATTTTCAGGTGTAACCGGCACCGGTTTTTCAAATACTTTATTGGCAGAACTGGCGAAGGTGATTACCTGCAGCGTATCATTTGATTTGCTGGATGCCAGGAAATCACGCATGCACTGCTTAACTTGTTCTGTTGGCTGACCGCTCATCGAACCGGAAACATCCACCAGAAAAACCATCTCGCGGGGTGGGGCAGCCTTTTCGTCTTCCAGTCGTGGCTGCACCATCAGCATGAAATACCCCTTGCCGGAGTCCGGACAATTGGTAAGTACCGCCATTTCTGGTTTTTCTCCAACCACGGTATAACGCATAACGAAATCTTTGTTGGGGACGGAATCCGCCGGGGATAGCACTACACTGGCGTTATTTTTTCTGCCCAAATCAACATTTGCGATATGATTTACTACTTTTAAGTCATGAAAAGGCACGCCGGCGTCCAGCATAACGCTTAAAGTGATGTCGTGGCCGTTGCGTTCGTTCGGTTTCAAAGCCGGTGGGGTAATGCGCGACGCGTCCGGAACTTTATCTGTATTCGGGACAGTGCCGGTTCCGGTATTCTTTTTTACACCATCTGGTGTTGGCAGATTTACATCATCTATGGGGACATCCTTGACGATGGGCGCGCCGGGTATATAACGCGGTCCGACCACCATGGGGAAGTGGAATTCATAGGTTCCCATATCGTATTTCAATACGTCAATGTATGAAATGACGATTTTTACTTCGGTTTTCGGCTTGATATTGCCGACGGTCTGGGTGAATATATTGGGGCGTTCCTGCTCCAGCAGGCTGGCGGTTATTCCCTGTGATACTGCCTGTTCATACATTGCTCGCGCATCTGCCCGGCGTTTTATCACGCCGACTATCTTGCGTTCGCCTATAACCATGGTCATATCGTCAACGGCGGCGGTATTGGGTAGTGGGAATACGTAAATAGCTTCGATATTCTCGTCGTAGGGGTTATAGAAGGTCTGGGTCACTGTGACCCGGGCAATAAATCCGCTGATATCCGCCTTTACGGCAGTATGTTTTAACGGACATTCGACGATCCCGGTGGCAGTAACTACTCGCAACGCGCCTTGCGTCACGTCAGTATCTATCACTGCTCTGTCACCATTTTGTGCCGATGCTGTGCCGCCAAAAGAAACCCAAAGAAGCATACTGAGGAGCATGCCAAATAGCAACCTCAAACCAAAGCGAAACTGAGTCATAATCCACCTCCATAAATTGAAATACATACCTTTGCAACCGGCATTCCGTATTGCGTTAATTATAAGACTTTAGATAATTCCTAAATGTTCCCGATTATAGCATATTTTTTTCAGGGAAGGGTGATAATAAATAATTAACATGGATGGAGACGTGGGAAGGTGATTAATAATATTGAGGTAGACTTGACTTAGATGATTTAAATAAGTATTATTAGAATAACTTAAGGGGGATGAAATGGATAAAGAAAAAATAATAAAAATATCAAAAAAATTGTTACCTTTATTATTACCTGCGGGATTAGGTACAGCTATGCAAATTTCAGAGGGGATTAAAGAAATTATTGAATCAAATGTAAATAAAGACTTGAATCAAA
>JBIJDE010000405.1:0-4820 GCA_044344305.1 Armatimonadota bacterium | reverse complement strand
TCTCCTGAAAGTAAATGAGCATTTGAACCAGTAATGTAAATATCTGTATTATTTTTGATATAAAGACTATCAACAGCCTTTTGAAAGTTATGAACATTTTGTATTTCATCAAGAAAAATGTAATTAGTTTCATTTTCGAGTAACTTTGCGCTAATGTGTTCATATAGTTTTTTTGCGTCATCTATATCTGCAAATGCCATATCCTCGAAGTTTATTGATATGATTTGTTCATTTTTAACGCCATTTTCACGCAAATGCTCCTGGAAAATCTTCAATAATGTCGATTTCCCGCAACGTCTGATACCAGTAACAACCTTAATAATAGGTTCATTTTTGAAACCGATAAGTTTATTTAAATAATTATCTCTATTAATCATAGGTAACCCCTGCAAATAATTTATCCACAGGAATATTATTCTAAAACCTTGAAAATGTCAATAGTTTTAGAAGTACATTTCTAAAACTTCATGTTTTTGTATAGTTTTAGAACTGTAACTCTAAAACTTTTGTTTTTGAAACAAATATCACCATAGTTTCTCTGGTAACAGTTCACCCTTTGCAGACTCTAAATTTTTACATCGATAAATAGGATTTAAAGGATAAAATTGTTTAAGTGACCTTAAGCAATTATCATGAAATTAAATATCAATGCAACTCTTACATCTATAAAATTATAAATCTTTTTCATCCTATTAATCGATGTAAAAAAATAACTAACATTTCTGCCATTTCCTTGACAACCTATTTGCCCCTCTGTATCCTTGATTTACATAAGGTTTGGTTAAGCTTTGGTGAAATCGTCACAGTCTAATATTGTTTTTCATCGTTTAATACGCGTGGTGGCGGCGGCATTCGCTACCAGTATGGCATTGTCGGGTATGGTAGTTATTTTGCCGTTGTACGCGACGCAGACGTTGGGGTTAAATAATGCCGAGTTTTCCCGCGTGTTGTCGCTGCGAATGTTGGGAATCACTTTTGGTGTGCTGCTATTGGGTGCCATAAGTGATAGGTTCGGTACCAGAAGACTCACAGGACTATCGCTTATCGCTGGCGGATTATGTTTTAGCGTCCTTGGTATGGTTCCATTAGTGGGTTTTCTCATTCTCATCCCGCTATTCAGCGGTTTTCTCAGCACTGCTTTTGTTAATCTCAATCACCTCACACAATTGGTTGATGTGCAACGACAGGGGATGGCGAATACCTGGTATCGAGCATCTGGAACTATAGCCGGCATTATCGCGCCGATTATTATGACCCAATTATTTAGCCAGATGATGTGGGTGATGGCGGCATCTGGTGTGCTGCTCGTTATATGCGGATTGTTAATTCGGTCATACCCGATGCAGGAGAACCCGTCGCCATTTATGGGGTGGGGGGTAGAGTTTCGCAGTATGGCAAGCCAATATCGCCTGGCATTAGGTCAGCGTCATCTCATGCTTTTCCTGCACGGTTCACTTATCTGGGCGGCACTCTCTGCCGTTATCAGCACATTTGCCGCAATTAGATTGACTCACGACCTTGGTACAGCAACGGTATTATATGGCAATTCGTGCGCGTTAGGGTCGGCATTATCACTGGGTGCCATCCTGTTGTTGGGGGTTTGGCTGGATAAACTACCCATAAAATCTGCAACTATGTGGCTATTTATGCTATCTTCTTTTGGAGTAGTCGCGTTGGGTATCAGCAATAACGTATCAGTTGCCATTATCGCCTTCATCGTCGCAACGGTAGCCGGCAATGCGGCAGTTAGCCCATTGAGCATCTGGATCAGCCGGGAATCCGGTGACGCCGGTATGAGCCTCGCCTTTACTGTACAAAAAGTTCTTTCCGCCATATACCTGGCAGTCGCCACCTTCACCTTCGGCCTGCTGGAACCCGCCATCGGCATAAAATCATTATTCTTATGGTGCGGCATATTGTCATTAGTTGTGTTAGGTGCAATGATGTTGCTGCGAAACCCGCCGGAGAATGTGGAAGGATGATTTATTTTTTTTGGTACACAGAGGAGACACAGAGTTTCACGGAGGAGATATTTATAATTAAAAATTAAAAATGAATATTTTAATCATAACTTATCTGCACTATATAACAAATATAACATTAAAACTCGCAAATAATTTTAATTTTACATTTTTAATTTTTAATTCACTCTCTCCGTGAAACTCCGTGCCTCCTCAGTGTATCTCTGTGTAACCCCAAATATCATAACGTCTCGTTGAAACTCCCCAGTCGGTAACCTTGTAGGTCTACTGTAACATACTGGTAGCCGATTTCGCGGAGTTCGCGGGTGATGGTTTCGCGGATTATTGGATCGAGGAGATGATTTATTTCTGCTGGTGCAACTTCGATTCTGGCTAAGTTATCGTGGTGACGAACACGAACCTGTTTGAATCCCAAGTCGCGGAGGAAGTTTTCAGCGCGTTCCACCATGGATAATTTTTCTGGGGTGATTGTGGTGTTGTACGGTATCCTTGACGCGAGACAAGCTGACGCAGGTTTGTCCCAGGTGGGCAGGTTATATTTTTTTGATAATTCGCGCACCTCTGCTTTTGTCATGCCAACTTCAATCAACGGACTGCGCACGCCAAGTTCGCGACCGGCTTGCTGTCCCGGACGCCAATCGCCAATATCGTCGGCATTGTTGCCGTCGAATACTGCGGTAAAACCATCAGCAGCAGCGACAGCCAAAATCTGCGAAAATAGTTCGTGTTTGCAGAAATAACAGCGGTTATTTGGGTTGGCGGCATAGCGTTTATCATCCATTTCCCCGGTTTTTATCACCTGACAAGTTGCGCCTAATTCATCCGCCAGTTTTACCGCATCGGTAAATTCACGAGTAGGATAGCTGGCAGAATTGCCTATTACTGCCAATACATTATCTGTACCGACAGCATCAATCGCTGCCCGCAACAGGAAAGCACTGTCTACTCCGCCGGAATATGCCACCACCACGCGGGATAACGTGCGAATATTTTCAAGCAGTGCCTGATGTTTTGATGTTAGTGTATCAGTTGTCATTTATTTTACCTTATTCCCGGACAAGTCTATTATAATATTGCCGATATTTCAGCAGGCCGCCGTCAAGATTCCAAACCCGGGTGAAGCCTGATTGCCGTAATTGATTTACCATCTGCCAACTGCGAATACCGGCGGAGCAGTAGATTACAATATCTTTTGCCGAATCCAATTCGTGCATTTTATCGGTAAAAGATGAATATGGAATGTGGGTGGCATCCGGCAATCCTGCCATATCTTCAGTTTCCCATTCGGTGCGGATATCAATGATTTGCAGTGAGCTTTTACCTGTCCAGTTGTGTAATTGCTCAGGAGAGATATTCCACTCGCAGGTTGTTTGTGGGGTTGGGCTTATCCCGCAAAATTCATGATAATTGGTAAGGGATCTGATAGTCGCGTTATTGCCGCATAATGGACAATCCGGGTCTTTCTCAATTTGTATTTCACGGAATGTAGTGGTTAATGCGTCAAAGAGCAGCAGACGTCCAGCCAGTGATCTACCGATTTTCAATATTAACTTCAACGCTTCCAACCCCTGAAGAGTGCCGATAATGCCGGGCAACACTCCGAGAACACCACCTTCGGCGCAGGACGGTACACTATTGGGGGAGGGCGGAGTTCGGTACAGGCAGCGATAACATGGGCCACTGGTAGAGTCAAAGGTAGTTACCTGACCACTGAATTGATAGATACTTCCAAATATCAGTGGCTTTTTCAACATATAACAGGCATCATTCAACAGGTAGCGGGTCGGGAAATTATCGGTGCCATCAATGATGATGTCATATTGCGCTAATAATGTCAGTGCATTCTCCGCGGTGATTCGATGTGGTATCGGGATAATATTTACATGCGGGTTAAGGGATGATATAGCCTTAACAGCAGAATTTACCTTTAAATCATTAACGGATTGCCGATTATGAATTATTTGCCGTTGCAAATTACTGATTTCAACGCGGTCATCATCACAAATGCCGATAGTGCCAACGCCAGCCGCGGCAAGATACAACGCCACCGGAGAACCTAACCCACCCGCGCCAATAATCAACACCCGCGCAGATTTCAGCCGTTCCTGTCCGTGCAGTCCAACCTGCGGGAGTATCAAGTGTCGGCTATAACAATATTCTTCTTCAGCATTCAGCGGTATATTCAATTAAAACCTACTAATACGACCAGTAAACTTTGTAATTAAATTGTAGAACTGTGAAGGGTGTTTGTCAATCTGTTTTTTATGGGGATTGATAGTTATTCACCGCAAAGGAACACAAAGAACACAAAGAGTTTTCTTAAACTCTTCTTTTGTGATCTTTTGCGGTGAAGATAATATATTAACGAATAACCTGTCACTGTATTTTGTTGTATTTACTGATTACTCTTCCGGTTATTGTGTTTTTATTATTTCTTTTCTTCTTTAACTAACAAGACTTCATTTGATACATATTTGCCAACTTTCCAAACTAAACCATAAACACCCGGATTTGTTAAATCATACCTATCAAATATGCAATCATTTATTTTTACATCCCATACAATTATTGCATGAGGATCTACTATTTTTGGTGTTAAGCCAAATTTGTTTGTTGATATAGATATCTTCTTTCTATTTGGTAAAGTCATAATAAGACCATTATTATTAATTAAAATTGGATATACTTCTATGGGTTCTGTTGAAGTATTTGTAAGAATAAATCTCATTGTAGTTACACCTGCATCAAGTATTACAGTAGCTTGAAGTTTCACATCATCTTCAGTTTTTTTATTGGTATCATCTGCAGCTGTAACTCTAACTGTAGTTAGAATAAAAC
>JBIJDE010000062.1:0-16096 GCA_044344305.1 Armatimonadota bacterium | reverse complement strand
AGGTTAAGGGTACCACTCTTAATTGATGCTCACTCCAACGCTATGTTAATGCAAGTTCGTATACAGCTAAAAGGGTTACTCTCTTCACTATAAAGGAAAGTTATCAGGGGTGCTATCCCAGTCTGTATAAACTTTATAGGATGTCACTTATAGGATAATAGGTGTCTATATGCCAGTCTATTCTATAGAAACACCATCTCCTACATCGTTTGCCATCTTTTCTGCCCATTGTTGAGGTGTAAGAAGTAGAGCTACTGCAAGATAACACTCATGGCGGTGCTTTCTCCAATAATCCATTAATTCACGTATACGATTGCTTTCAGTAAAGGAACGCCACTTATTAGGTCCTGCCTTCTTTATAGTCAACCGTTCGGGTTGCTCCTCTATGCACTGTATAATAAGATCAACAGCAGTGACACCACCTTTCTCACTTTCAATCCTATTAATGTCAATAATCATGTTATATTGTTCATCATTCAAGACAAAGACACCAAGGAGTAGTTCCTCAGACACTATCTCACCTTGTCTATCTGAGTCATATTTAATAACAGGCAGCAAATACTGTATTATGAATCGCTCATACAGGCAACACTTACCGTTAAAACATATGAAACTTCCACACTGCTTATTATAATGGGTCTTCAACACAACCACATTATCAGGAAGAATTGCTATACGTTCTTTCTTTGCAGTAGTGAACTTTATTCTATCTATTGAATTAATGGAAGATATCATCCATTGCTTTTTTCAGAACTTATATTATTTATTTTTATCTTCATATATACCATAAACATTAATTGATATTATTCTGACTCAATATCACAAAAAATAGTCAATCAATATTATTTAACGATCTCTTTCTTTCCTCTCTTAATCTTATAAAGTTTAAGTCTCTTCTCTTCTTTGCTTCTTCTTTAAGCTTCTTTTCTTCTTCTTCCATGTGTCTTTGTTCTTCTTCTTTAAGCTTCTTTTCTTCTTCTTCCTTGCATTTCTGTTCTTCTTCTTCTTTGCGCTTCCTTTCGTCTTCTATCTTGCGTTTCTTCTCGTCTTCTATATTGCATTTCTTTTTGTCTTCTATATAAACTAAACACTCTGGTTTAGTAAGAAATATGTTGATTGTCTTAATAATACGAAGTGATGGTTTATTAATATCGATAATATAACAAAATCCATCTAACCTTTTTTCCATTATGTTTCCAAATTTCGGATAATTCAATTCGCTTATCCAAACTTCCTGTCCTACATCAAATATTTGATCATGATTAAGTTTATTTTTCTGCTGCGTCTCCCAAAGCTTTTCTTGGCAATCAGTTTTATTTCGAAATAACTTAAGTGGATCGTAAGATATTTTTTCTTCTTCTTTAGTAAGTACAATAGAGTCTACAGTATGATCATAATCATTCATTTTAACTATACAACTTTTAACTTCATCTTTATAAATAACCCAACTGAAACCGGGTAAACGTCTATGACTACCTCGTTCACACTCATACTTAGTCTTATAAATTTCCTTTCTATTATATTCTTCTAAACCAGATTCACCTACCACTCGAACCTTGAAATTATTATTAAGTACATATTTAACAACAGTCACAATACATGGTTTACCCTTATACATTACCCAGGCACCTGATTTACCTGGTACTAAATCATAATTATAATTCACAACCATTTAATTTCTCACTGTAGAAGAATTAGTATAAAACACAGTGATTATTATAATAAAGATCAGCAAATTAAAGAAGACCTAGAGGAGTCAGTAAAATCCCTACAGAAGAGTTTATTACACCGTCAAGTTAATAAAATTATCAATTAAGTCAGTCAACGCAGGTGAATCTATATGTAATTGATAGAAAGCGCTATTCATCAGGAATGCTCATACGTAAAATATACAAATCTGTAAGTTTTTGATAAAATAAATTCAGTCAATTAAACTTTATAATGAAAATATCTGTCCAGAACCTTTATTTGGTTTGATTTTCACAGAAATTGATCGTGGAATGGTGACATCAAAACTGTATCCCCCGCCTCCACCAAATTATTTATAAATTTTATAATTATAGACAACAACAAGTTACTTTGATTTATTATTTTAAAATAAAGCATATTCAATTTTCATAAATAGAATATACACTTTTCAATTTACCTGTAATAATTACTTATCAGAATAAATTATCACAGGTTCTTTACATCTGACATAAGTTGTAACAGCGCCTTTACCACCTACAGGTACAACAGCAATGCCTTCATCAGTGCTATATAGCAACCATTCATTTATTTTTTCAACAGAAATAGCATTTAATTCTTTTTTACTGTTAGCTGTCATCACTTTTACCTTTCCGGTTATGCTTCCTATTTGCATTAAATCCAAACATGTTACTTTTACCCCATCATCAATTGCGCCACAATTTTCAAGCGGTTTAGTACCAAGGATTGATATACCCTTTTCAGCAAAGATATATTTCCCTCTAAACTTTTCCGCAACTATTGCCGCGCTTCTTCCTTTTGTCATCACCGGGTTCGGTTCGCCGGTCAAAAAATCAACACCTTTTAATGTCAATGGTTCCGCATCACTTCCGGTAGCTACTACCGCTGTGATACCATTGACTTTCATGATTTTCATACCTGGTGTGCCATCAAATGGTATTCCAATTTTTTCTTGAATTAACAGTGCATTAATTTTATCCCGACTGTCATTATTCGGTGATAAATCAAATATTACACCACCTTGATTACCGTCGCCTTTCCAATATACTAATGTTGCTTCATCAGGTGTTCCAACTAAAGCTCGTGCCGCACCGGTAATTTTATAACTTTTTCCGTTGCTGACGACATCTTTTTCCCAAGGCCAATGGTTTTGTAATGTATTATTCATATCATCAGGTGTATTCGCTTTATTAGTTATATCAGTTGATAATACACCACGAATATACAGCACACGCGGCTTTTCTTTTACCCAATTAGTAAGTGTAACTATTGTTGAATCACGCAAAGATGTTGTATCCATTCCAATAATACCGATAACACTATATTCAGAAATATTTATAGCAGTAATGTTGTTAATTTGATACTGAATATCATAGCTGTTGCACCAGTCCACCTGTCGAACCCTGCGATTTGGGGTAACCCACAGGAATGGCGTTTTCATATCAGGACGTGGCAAATCTGATAGTATTCGGGTAATATTATACAGGTTCTGTTGTTCAAAGATAAAACTGTTGCGAAGAGATTTTTTCTCGTTATCAACACGGGTTTTTATTGCAGCGACATCAATTTCCGGTTTTTCCGGCTTATTTTCCGGGTCATCATCCTCGGGTTTAATGACAGATGCCGCCTTTTTATAGATATCAAATACCCCGGAAAATACTGTTTCAATTCCAGCATCCAATACGGGTGTGCCGATATCTTCCATCCAGACATATTTTCCGTGAGCGTCAAATCCACCTTTGCTGGTTGGCGGTTCAAACAGATATGCCTCAAAAAAGCCATTCTGCGCGCCTGCCATCCATGCGCATACAGAGTCGGCGTATCCCAGGCAATTTCTGCGCAGTATCGGTTTTTCCGGCAATTTTAATTTGTAATTCAACTGGCGTAGCCCATTGTATTCTCCATCTCCCATACTTAACCATATTAATGGTCGATCAGGCCATACGGTATTGTATCGTCGAATCATGGCATAACGTTCATTATTTGATGTTTCATAGTAATAGGCACCAGCGAAATCGAACTTCCATTCTTTTTCCTGCGGTTTTAATACATCCTGGTCTGTCATAAATGTACCAACCTTAAAACCGGGACGCAATTTGCCGAAATAAAGATGTATAAAGTCATAAAGTTCATTAAACCCATCAATCGCTACCTGCTGTTCCCAATATTCCCATGCTTTTTGTCCGGCAGGGGATAATTTTGTCCGGTCGCCATTAATGGTATGTGGGTCAATTTTTGCTGCCATACAAAACGCGCGCCACCCCAACCGCCAGGTGTTTTCATTGTTTCGTCCGGCATACATGGTTTCCTCGCCAATTACCACACCATCTATCCATTTCCAGTCCTTTAAACCATCACGAAGAGTCTGCCAACTAAGGTCTTCCCATGCTGGTTCTAATAAAACCTGACTTGGATTCGGCGCGGTTTTTACCCGATAATAGAAAACCTTACCATTCTCTGATGCTTTTTTTGCGGCATCATCAATATTTTCAGCAGAAAGACAATAATAAAATTGAAATGGCGATTCCACCACTCCACTTGCGTATCCTGTCATTCCGGCATAGGTACTCTGGGGGTCCATTTTATTAGCGTTTTTTTGCGTTGTTTGTGTTACTTTGCCTTCTGCAATAGCAATAGCATCTGCAAGATACAATTTTCCTGACGGATCAGTTTCGTCATTTGAAGCTACTCGCAAAGCATCAGCACCAATTAGTTTTGCTACCATTGGCGCAAATGTGCAGGCACGGAATCTTACCCAGTAATACGGGTCACTTAATGCTGCTTTTATTATCGGTGCTGCTTTTTCCGGTGTGCGTTTAAGCAAAATATCCATAGTGTAAGAGCGAATATGGGATTTGGCATTTGTTGTAGCAACCTCTACCAGAACATCTGTTACCCACGGTGCTGTATTTTTCGCCAATGACCCAACTATTTGTCTGCGTATAAAAGTCGATTCAATATCCAAAAGAAACGAGGTTCTTTCTTTTTCTGTTGCAGGTATGAATTGTTCTGCCTGTTGACGCGCAATTTCTGCCAACGGTTCATAAGGATTATTTGCAAATTTAACTAATGTTGGCTTGGCGTCAGTATTCATCAACTCAACATGCTTTAATGCTTCCATGACTATTAGCGGATTACTGTCATTTAACAAGCTTTTCATCGTTATAATATCAATTGCTTTTAATTGCGCTAACGATTTCATTGCGCCAATCTTAATTGTAATGTCAGAATTATTAAGAAAAGATTGTAATAGTGGAATATCCTTATCATTGCCTAACTGAATAATGACACGCATTGCTGTTGTATTTCCCGGATTCATTTTCAATATTTCCCGGGCCTGAATTATAAGTTGTGCTTTTATTTCCGGGGTTATATCTTTACTTGTCCCATTATTCCAAATGGCAGCCAATGCTTCAAAAGCGACACCAGCATCATCATCTTTTACCAGAGTTCGCAAGGCATCCTTCGCTGTTACTGATTCACCATATTGCCCAAGTGCATACGCGGCAGCAACTCGCGCGGCAATATCATCATGTTTTGCAATACGCTGTATCCATGGCAGTGCTTTAACTGAATGTAAATTACCCAGTGCGCGCACAGCACCAATACATTGTCCGATAGTTCCCGGTGGTTTTAACAATCCCGTCAGTGAATTATCATTCCCCGGTGCCTGATCACCCACATCATCTGCTGTTTCTCTCGCATCAAGCTGTTTTACGAATGCTATCAGATCATCTTCAATCTTTGCTTTCTCAAGTATATTTATGCGCAGAAACTCCATCGCCAAAGGTTCATTTATTGTGCCTAAAGCCTGTATCATTGCTGCCCGCGCTTTAGTTAATTGCAGGCTGATATTATCTGTTTTTCTTTTGTCTGTTGTCAGTTGAATCCCGGCTTCCAGTAATGAACGAATCAGAACAGGATTTCCCTTCATATTTTCTACATATGGACTAAGTATTTTAAATTGTGCTCCCCCATTACTGTTAACCCAATCGCCCCGCATTCTTCTTGCCAAATACGCTGACTCAAAAGCTTCATCGCTAATCGTTGCCAAAGGTATAAGCCGTGCCGCTGTATCGCCATTAACTTTAAGCTCTTTAGAAATAAATGGTGCAATTGCTATCGCCAGTGATTTTGTAGTGGTATTTTTTTTAATAGGAACAGTAATGTCGCGTTTGCCAGTAGACGAATAAATGGTACATGTGAATCTTTTATCGTCTGATGAAAAGTCGATAAAATCATCAACCGGAATAAATGAAGTGAAAGTCGCAAAGAATGTTTCTGGTTGTGTTTTGCGTTTACTGCCCCGCACCTCCCCCAGAACTGCCGATACCCATCCTTCATCAGCAATCTGAATGTCAGTAGAATTCTCAAAAGCATCCCGCAGATGCAATGATAAGACAGTCTGAATCCGCATATCATCATCAGGCCTTTTAACAGTCCACTGTGCCGGTGGAAAAGCGACTTTAATCACTGCCGCTTGCGTTAGTGCAAAAGATAGCAGGAAAATGGCAAATATTATGATGTAATTATTATTACGAGACATAATTCACTCCTTTATTAAGACACCTGGCTATGAGAAGTGTTGTTGAATAATCAGATATCGAATATTCAACTACTTAAAAAAAAATTATTAAATTATATTACGTTAACAGAATACCTGTTAACGTTAACTATAGTAATAGTTTAGCACTGTTTTAAGCAAATAGTAAAGAATTAAATCAAATGTTGTATTAATTATTTGAAATATTTCGCAAAATATCAAAAGCCGGTTCAACATCTCGCGCTTTTACAAGATGGTTTACTATTATTGAAGGATTAATTTCCCGTGGTGTTGTGTTATTTTGCAGGCTCAGTGCAGCGGCGGCACCGGCAGCCTGACCGGTAGAAATACAGGTTTGCTGAATGCGAAGACTGCCCTGCGCAAGGTAACCGGCGGAGATGCATCGACCGGCAACCAGTAGATTATCTATTCCAGACGTAACCAGGCAACCGAATGGAATATCAAAATAATCACCGGATGCTATTTTTTTATTATGCGCGATATTAGCTTCGCTTTTACTGTGAAACCATCGTTCCGGCAGGGGATATTCATCATCTGGCGGGTGAATATCAAACTCCCATGATGAACGAGCAATACCGGCAGGTGATTTGCGCAGATTCCATGCATCGTCATCACTTATACGGTCAATTCCCTGTACAATACGTGAAGTTCTTACACCTATTTCAGTCGCAGATTCCACCAAATAATGTCCATCAGTAAATGAATCTGACTGATACCATATTTCCCGCTGCATATCGCGAATAGCATTTGATACCGCAAAAGGATCCAGAGGATCAATAAACTTTCTGTCGGTGCGTCCCAGCCGTTCCGGCAATTTCGCCAGCGTTGCCGGAGCACCCGGTATCGGCCCGTCAGAAGAACCAGGAGAAGCGTAACCACCCCAACGCCGAACCAATGATACCGCCTGGGGCCATAGTTTACCCGTTACACCAATATCCCATTTAACCCCGGCATCATGACAAACAACAGCATCACCGGTGGCGTCAACCACACGTTTTGCCTTTATCACCTGTAATCCCGCCCGGGAATGTATTATCAAGCCGGTAATAATATTGTCCTCAACGCACGCGCCACAAAAATGAGCCATTAATAAAATATCCGCACCGGATTCAGTTATCAATTCATCCCATGCCCGTTTAACGCCTTCCGGCGATACTGACGACCGCAGCCATTCACGACCAGGATACATTTCCACATTTGAACGAATAAGTGGAGCAATCGAGTCATATTTCAACAATCGCGATGCCCATTCATGCCATATTCCCTGGAAGTCTATTCCATTAGTACTTAAAATGACTGCCACTAATTGCGCCACTGTTGCCCCACCCAAATATCCATATTTTTCCACCAACAATGTCTTTGCTCCGCAACGCGCAGACTCAATTGCAGCGGCACATCCGGCAGGACCACCACCACAGACAACCACATCATATTCAGCCAATATAGGAATTGATTTATTTATTTCATAATTCATATACATCCCCATTTAATTACAGAACAACATAAAACTTATGGCATTAATCTTTGTTTCAGTAATTCATCATCCGGCGAAGCATCTAATATCGACTGCCGAATATCCGCCGGGTCTATACCACGTAATGCATTTTTCCCATTGACTGCCATTGCCGCGGCAACGCCGGCGGCTTGTCCCATTTGACAACATGTTACCATAATTCTGGCAGAAGATAACGCGATGCGGGTCGCGGAAAAACACCGGCCGGCAACCTGCAGATTATCAACACCTTCAACTAACAAACTGCGGTATGGTATATGATACGAGGGTAAACTTTTCTTTTCCAGTAAAGAAGAGTCCAAAGGAAAACAGCCATAAGCAACCGCATCATCAAAACGCCGACTTGATATTAAATCATCTTCAGTTAACACATAATCACCAACAATACGCACACTATCCCGTAATCCAAACATGGGTGCCGAATACGCGAAAACAGTATCCTTACCAGTATCCTTTTGCTGAAAGTTTCTGACTATTTCCGGTATGCGTCTGCGAAATGCCTTGCCGGCGTCAGAATATCCCTGTCCGGTTGAAGTGTCAAAATCACCACCAGGCCAGAATATTTTCAACCCAATTCTATCCGGCTCATTCCATACACTGTATCTCATTGGCAGATTCTTTTCCGCGTCATCCCGCAATGGCTGAACAGTTGAACTTGCCGATTTCTGCACAAAAATCATATGACTCGGTGGAATTGATTGCGGGTGTCCGGCATCCGGTGGTAATACATTCGCGCCTGCGTGCCGACTGAGAATACCATCACCGGTAGCATCAATATACTGTTTAGCCGTTGCCGTTTGACATAACGACAGATTATGCAGCACAACGGATTTAATAGTGCCATTTACCACATCAGCACCGATAACATCGGTGGCAAACAATAGCTCAACGCCATCATTCTCCGCCAATTCCTGCAAAACTATCGGTAATACATTATGATTAAAAGTGTGGTTGTAAAATGGATGAGAATTCTTTATATGCCAGCCATTTTCTTCTCCGATTGCTTTGTAAAACTTCAACCCGGTGTAAATATCGTCAAATACTTTTCCCTGTCCGTACGGCAATGTATCATCACCAAAACAAAAGTTCCCAACACCGCCTGCCGTACCAAGACCGCCAAGGATTTCAAGACGTTCCACCAGTAATGTATGCGCACCATTACGCGCAGCGGAGCAAGCCGCGCTGACACCGGCTATTCCACCCCCACAGACAATGACATCAAATTCCGTTAAAATTTTCATGATTATTATTACCTGAATTAAAAAGCTGGTTCAACATCACGTGATATAGCGAGATGATTAACAACTATTGCCGGATTTATTTCCCGTGGTGTTATATTGTTTTGCAGGCTTAATGCGGCGACGGCACCGGCAGCCTGACCGGTGGACTGGCAGGTTTGTTGTATGCGCAGCGATGCCTGTGCCTGTTGTTCCGCCGATAAACAACGTCCAGCTACTAACAAATTGTCGATACCTGTCGCTATTATTGAACCTAAACGAATATCGAAATAATCACCATTAATAATTTTTTCTTTTCTCACCTGATATTCCGGTGATTCGCGGTCAACCGCCGGCGCGGTACAACTATCTGCTGGCCAAATATCAATGTCCCAGGAACTGCGGGCTATGCCATCAGCGTATTTATTAAACTGCAACACATCATCCGCCGTGGCAGTGGTACAACCTGTAATTCTTCTGCTATCACGCAACCCTATATGGATATTGGTATCAAGTAAATAAGCGTTTTCATATCCCGGCGCGTATTTTTTTAACGCGTCGGCACATTGCCATGCCTGTTGACGACCTTCACGTTCCGCCCGTGTAATATCCCAGGGGTCAAGCGGGTTCACCTTTAAAACACGACTGGAAAAGACATTCATTTCTGTACGGTATGGCGCCACACTGTTATGAACAGAGTTGCCCATTCCATAGGTAACTACGCGGCCATTAACAATAACCGGCGAATCATATTCACCCCGCGCGGTTGCTTCCTCAATTAACTTTCGGGCGGTATCAATATTATCAGCGGTAAAGCCATTTTCAGGCCATTTCACATTCCCCATGCGAAAGACTTTTGTTAATGCCTGCCCCCATTTACTATTAATACTTCCCTGCTGCCATGGCACTCCGGCAGCGGCACAAACTATGCCATCAGCAGTACAATCGATAACTCGTTTTGCATACACCGCCTGACGGCCAGCTTTTGTCTCAATAACTACACCGCCACATACACCATTATCAACTATAGCGTCAGAACACCATGCATGCAGCAATTGCCTGACTCCGGCCACAGTTAACAGATCATCCCAGGCAAACTTTACCACCTCCGGGTCAACCCCGCTACGCAACAATGGAGGATTACCTATTAACTTGCACGCTCCTCCGCGGTTTTGCACCGCTCTAAACCATTCATGCCAAATGCCTTGAAAATCAACTCCATTAGTACTGAGAATATGACCTACTAATTGTGAAACAGTGGCTCCGCCTAAAAAACCATCCTTTTCAATCAGCAGCGTATCAGCCCCCAAACGTGCGGACTCTATCGCTGCCGCACACCCGGCGGCACCGCCACCACAGACAATCACATCAAAATGTCCCAATACAGGTATGTTCCTGGTAGGTTCAACATATCTATTTGTCATTAATTAACTCCAATTTCGATGGATATGCCAATATACAGCACTTCCCACCGCAGTCAGGGCATTTATCAGAATACTGGTCAGTAAAAGTGCCATCAGGATCAGCAGGATGAGTAGAATATACCACCACCATTCCTTCGTCAGTGAAGCAAATTGATGGATAAATATTTTGGCGGTCTTTCAGCAATACACCGGATTCATCCACCAGAACAGGTTCATCCCAGGTTTGTCCGCCATCTGCGGATACAGAATAACACAATGGTGTCCGCGGGAAAAACGCACCCGGGCCAAGCGGGGTGGTATGATTATAAAATACTATAAGGCGGCCATCCGGCAGAGTTTTTAATGTAAGCGAGGAGCATGCAGCGGTCAGTGTTGTCGGTTGGGATGCTGACCAGGTTTCACCGCCGTCATCCGACCATGACGCAAATTTGCATCCGCTGCCGGTACGTGCCAGCATCAGCAAACGACCATCAGCAAGTTCCGCAACACAAGGTTCTGCCATACCGCGGGCATCTTCTACATCAGCAGGTTTACTTGAACGCTGCCAGGTTTCACCTGCATCATCGCTAAAAAAACACAACCCCAGATTGCGATCGCCTTCATATGTACCCATTCCCTGTGGCATGTGGGATACCGGCACCACCAGACGACCATTTTTCATCTGGATTATACGGTCGTTCATTACATACCATACGCTTTCCGGTTCACCGATAGTTCGCGCCGGAGTCCATGTTTCGCCTTCATCCTCAGTAAAACTAATCACCGGCAATCCACCGCCATGCAGTCCTTCCACATGCCGATGTGCTAAAAACGCCAATCGTCCATCCTGCAGGCGCAGAAAAGTTATCCCGCCATCACTGATCATCCCGGAAAGTTTCCATTCCATCTTCATCCGGCCCTGCTCATGCCATGTGCGACCGCCGTCAGTACTTCGGTAAAACATGGGTACCGGGAACGTTGCCGCCAGTTGTTCGAAATTCGTAGGCGGTCGACCCCATGGAGCGGCCATAAGGATGTCGCCATTATCCAGACGAATGGTGCCAGGTCCGATAAAACTGCGTTCAGCAGTATGGTGGATAAAAACCGATGGTTCTTTAATGTAAATCGCGCGTTTCATAATAATAGTCCTGTTTTTTCTTTTCATAATAACTTATAAATACAAATTACTGATGATAAAATCAGGCCACAATATTAAAAATCCGGCCAAAATCACGAAGAAGACAAAATTAACTATTTTACAGCATTCAACCATGCTTCCGCCATTAACCAGTGTCCTTGAGCATTGGGATGGATACCGTCAAATGACCAGTATGTCGCAGGTGCTATTTTTAAAGCGTCAGCAAATACAGATTGAAATTCAACCAGAACAGCATCAAATTCATTCGCCAGACCACGAACAATTTTCGCGCGTTCCGGGACATCATTTAATGCCCATTCAGTCACAGAACCGGCATTCAGTAAAAAAGGCTCACATAACACTAATTTGACATCAGGCAGTTCTTTCCGGGTTTGAATTAAAAGTTCACGATATTCATTTTTAAATTCTGACAAAGGCAAAGCAACACAATTGTCAGAAATAATGCTGTCATTAACACCAACAAGTATGCTCAGTATATCCGGCTTTAAGTCAGTACAATCCGCCTGCCAGCGACGGCGTAAACCTTTTATACCTTCCCCGCTAACACCACGATTAGTAAACAACAGGTTGTCATTCGGACGGTTCGCCAATAATCGCGCCGCTACCATCATGGCATACCCCGCACCAAGCTGATACGCGTTACATACCTCATGCGGCATGCGAAAAGCATTTGTTATTGAATCACCCTGAAATAAAATGTGGTTACCAGATTTTATCATTCTATAATTTCTCCCTTCATGATTTTTTATTTTTCAAAAAAAAATATAAACCGTTACCGTTAACAGTAACAGATTCTAAATTACATTTTTACAAAATGAATGTCAATACATTCTCTTTATTCCGGTGTTTGTCCATATAACTGTGAATCATTTTTTAACTCTGATTCTGGCATCGGCCAACCATCTTCACGTATACTTTTTCCAACGGCACGTAAAGATTTTATATCTTCAGGATGTACTGAACCATCCGGCAACGGACCAATATTCAATAATAAATTGCAGTTATGTGTCGCCGCGTGACTAAGTTTAATTTTTATCTCTTCATCACTTATATGCCTGGCATCGCTGTAATATGCCCAGTATTTATCCTGCATAGTCGCGCATATCTCATTATGTTTATTTTTATTTTTCTCCCATGCCGCATCGGCAATCATTGCCGATCGTTCACCGAACATTTCACGTGCTTTATCTGCCAATGAATGAAAACTATGTTCCGGGGTGGCAAAATCTTCCTCGCCTGTCGCGCCTTGTTTAAATGCTACTAAAGCGTGGGGTTGCAGAGTATGTACTAATTCATATGTTTTACTAACCGGCATAAAATCCGGTTGCGCATAATAACCCATGATTAAATCAAGCCATATTCCAGCTAATGAACCATATTCAGTTAACAATTCAGTTAATGCAGCATGTACATAATCAATATATTCTAAAAAATCATCCGGATGATTGAATGTATACCGTGGTTCTTTATATGAATAATCAGGCCGCGCCATATCAAAATATTCGCGAGAAAGAAAACTTGGATGCCGCCAATTGAGCATGTAGGTATAATAAGTAAAAAACCCCAGACCTTTCCTGGTGCATTGCTCTGCCATCTCGCCAACAAAATCACGTTTGCATGGCGAATTCACACTATTAAAAGACTCATTTCGCGAATTCCATAGACAAAAACTATCATGATGACATGTGACCAAATTAACATATTTCATTTCTGCTTCGCAAGCCAAATCAGTAATAAAATCAGCGTCAAAATTTTCGGGTTTAAATGAACCACTTAGCTTTTCATATTCAGAGACCGGAATTTTGTCATTAAACTGAACCCATTCACCTTTACCAAGCAACGAATATAATCCATAATGAATGAACATACCAAACCTGGCATTACGAAACCATTCAAGATTCGCGTTATGTGGGTCTTGCTGCCATAACTCTGAATATTGTGATAAATATGATGGTACTATATTTGACATATTAAAACCTTTTAACTTTTTCATAATTGTTTAACACAATTTATGCTCATAGCATAAGTACTGACTTATAATACAACTTTATACTTTATCCAGTCACATAAAGTCCAGTCTCTCAATCAGAAATAACTTCAATTAATTCCGAAAATTCACTTAAAATCAGCAATTTGCTGACGAAGGCTTTCAACTGATCTATTCAAATCATCCTTATTATTCAAAAGTTCCATACATACCTGCATATGTTCACGCACCCATGGATTTTTTTCTTCATCAAAGTTATTGGCTATATAAGAAATAACAGACTCATCATCATGACCGCCATTAGATAATGCAGCACAGCAACGAAACATAGCGATTATTCTAAGGTTTTTCTCCATTTCAAGCAATGATTGACATACTGAATGAATATCAGATGGTACTGAATGGTCATCACCACATAAAAACTCATGTTTAACAATATTCGCCATTTCTTCATATCCGGCATCGTTTGGATGCACACGATCATCACCAATAATTGTCATCCCATCATCACATTTACGCCGCAATATAGTATGAAAATCTATCACTTTAAACTGACGTGAAATAGCTATTCCCCGCACCATTCCGCCGCAAATAGCAAGAGCATCATCAACTCCTTTCAAATTAACAGCAGAATGTGATTCGTTATACTGATCATATGGTGATGGTGTGAATAATACTACACGGATACCATCATTTAAAAGCCGACTTACCAATGCGTCAGTATTCTGTAAAAACCGCATCAGGCATTCGTCGCGTCCGGTTATCATATCATCAGTTGGTGAACTAATGTAAGCATCTCGCCAGACATCATTCATACCGAACATCACCATTGCTACTGTTGGTTTTATCGGGGCGATATCCCACTCATAACGTGTTATAGCCTGACCAGCACCGCCGCCAGGAATACCTAAATTGCGAAAATCACATTTCAATTCCGGGTGTCTTACTATCAATTGTTCACGCAGATTGTTCCACCACTGTCCATTATAAGTAATACTATCGCCAATCATAGCAATAATATCACCATCTTTAAAAAACAAACCGTTATCAGTTTTATTCATTTTATATCTTCCAAAATATTCACCGTCTCCGCCGGCACCCAATCACCACTTGAAGTATCCTCATTTATAGATCTGGTCACAGCGTCAGGCCATGGTTCAACTTTACCGCTGATTACCGGGTCATCAGTTTTTTGCATCCAATCATTTAAACGACTGCGCATTTCATTCAGTATATCAGAATAGCCAAGTTCCTTAGCACGATTGCATGCTTCATTTGGATCAAACATCAAATCATACAATTCTTCTGTCGATTGTGATCGTCTCTGCCAATCGCAATTAGCAAGCAGAGTTCTGCTGACGCTTGAATCGCAATTTCCTAATGGAGGAATGAACTGACTGAAACGGCGAATATAATTATAACGTTCAGTCCTGACTGAACGCATAATTTCCGGATATCCATGCCAATTAACCTCAGAATATACCGCGTCCCGAACAGGTTTTCCTTCATTTATCAACGGCAGCAATGAGATGCCTTCCAGCCATTCTGGCGCGGTGATACCGGCAACATCGCAAATTGTGGGAAATATATCCACATGACTAACAGGTGAATCTGTCACCTTTCCACCAGTAAAACCTTCGGGACCCCGTATCATAAGCATCACACCTGTACCATGCCCAGTCAGGTTGCACTTCATAAATGGTGACGCCAGACCGTGATCAGTTGTGACAATAACGATAGTATTCTCTGCTAATCCGGTAACTTTTATCGCCGATAAAAGCTGTCCAATGCACTCATCCAACAAGTTGACTGCCACACGAAAATCAGCAAAATCCCTTCTTGTTTCTGGTGTATCCGGCAACGGTGACGGCGGACGCACATAACGCGAGTCACCAGCAGGTGGATTTTCCATAGTGTGCCACTGCTCTCCCTTCCCCATACGGTGAGTTAAATCAAAACCACAATCAAGGAAAAACGGCTGTGATTTATCAACCCGCAAAAGATAATCCACCGCCGCTTTAGCATACCATTGATTCCATAATTCAAAATGATCTGCCCATGCCGGCCATTCCTCGCGCGTCAACACTCTATCATAACCGGTAACTTTAATATCTTCTACATCATGACCGGTTACATGCTGGACACCTGATAACGCAGTAGCGTAACCTTGACTTTTTAGATAATTGGCAAGATGATGTGAAGGGTCAGCCAGATGACCGCCTTTATGAGCCAATCCAAGCATTCCATTTTGATGCGCGTATTGACCAGTCAAAAGTACAGAACGACTTGGTGAACACGTCGGTGCCGCGCAGTGTGCATTGCGAAAAAGTACACCTTCTTCAGCAAAATTTTGTAGATTCGGCGTTTCAACAGCATAGCCATATGGCTGAATATAACGGCCAGTGTCGTGGGAGTGTATGTAGATAATGTTTACCATTGTTATATTACCTTTATTAAATTTTTATCATTATTAAATTGTTGCCAATTTAATAATGCTTCATTCAACTTTAGAATCTTATCATTATATTCATTTAGTGAAGACAGAT
>JBIJDE010000404.1:0-4828 GCA_044344305.1 Armatimonadota bacterium | reverse complement strand
CTTATGACGCAAATAATATGTATATTCAGTACGATGTAACAACCCCGGTTGCCATGGTGAACAATATAGCCGATCCACAGACGATTTTCAAAGGCGGAAACTTACTTGATATCCAGTTGGCTACTGATATCAATGCCAACTCTAAACGCATAACCCCTGAAAATGGTGATATTCGGATTTTAATTACCCGTCGTGATGGTAAGCCATTTGCAGTAATCTACCGTCCAAAAATCAAAGGATTCACCGGCACCCCAATAGTGTTATCATCACCAACTGGTAAAGAACTATTCGACATCATAGAAACCAGCGATTATATTAAGTTAGAATACCTGACAACCAATGATGGATTTACTGTAATGGCTACCATACCATTAACGCTTTTAGGGTGGCAACCACAACCAAATACTAAAATTAAAATTGATGTTGGTTATATATTTGGAAATAACACCGGGGTAAAAGCAACCGGTCGTGCCTATTGGGCAAATACAGGTTTCGCAGCAGGCGTTCTGAATGATATACCAAATGAAAGCCGATTAGTGCCAAATGAATGGGGAGAAGCAGAAGTAGAGTAAATAAAATTAGCAGATAATGACAACTGACAATTATATTTGATAATTCCACTAAAATTCCAACAAGGGCAGGCAAGATGCCTGCGGTCCAATATTGTGCTAATGGAACTTACAAAATAAGAATATCTTATCAATTACAAAAAACGTATACTGAAAACTTACAACTTTCTTAATATATTTGTGTTAAAGGTATTATTATGAAAAACATCCATAAATCAATAATATGGCAACTGACATTATCTGTTATTTTAATGTCACTAAATATTTTTTGTGTACAAAAAGTATTTAGCGTAGAACCAGAGAAAAACATATCTTTATCTGAATATTTTGTTGAACCAGAAAATCAACCTTATGAAGAAGATATTCTTCAACAAAAACAGGAATTAGGTTGGCATTGGACTGAGTTTAGATATACCAGTATCGTCTATCAAGGTGAACCGATTAGAGTTCATGCTGTTTATGCAGTCCCTGATGATGCAAAAGTAGATAAGAAAGTACCGGCTATTCTGATGACTCATGGTATTTTCGGGTCAGCTTTAAGCAAAGATACTCGTTATTGGAATGCAATTTCATCTTATGTTAAAGCTGGATATGCTGTTTTATTTTTTGATTGGTATCCTAACTTTGCCCGCGATTGGAAACCTGAAAAGCCTGATGAGCCAAAAAACTTCACAACATTTGGAAAACTTGATTATTTCACAAAAGATAGTTACCTGCTTACCGGCAATGATATGAAGGATTCATTGCATTATCAGGTAATAATGGCGGCACGACGTGCTATAACCTGGCTTTATGCAAAACCAGAAATTGACACTAACAATATTGGCGTCACCGGTGCATCTTATGGTGGCATATTCAGTTCCATGATAGCTGGTATTGACCATCGTATAACAGCCGCAAACCCCATCGTATATACAGCAGGATTTGGGATAGACGCTGGCAGTTACAATAATTTACCAAAAACCTGGACACCTGAACAAATTACATTGTGGAAATCAAGATTTGATTCAGAAATTCTACTGCAAAAAAGAAAAATTCCAATATTATATACCATCGGTTCAAATGATAATGTTTTCTTCGCAACGAAAGCTATGCGTGGCTATGAATTGATGAATGAACCGAAATCGTTAATGATTGGACCTAATGAAGGACATGGATATTGGGCTATTGACCAGTCTGTATTATTCTTTGATTTCGCATTGAAAAACAAAATAAAGCGTCCACGAGTTGAAGATATAAAACTTGAACAACAAGGACGAGAGGTTATTGCTACAGTAAAAACTATTGCACAAGGTGAAAAAGTAGATATTTTCTACACTTTTCTATATGAAAAAGATCCTGATCTTGGCTTTACCAGCGTTCCAACGCAAACATGGAACTGGTCATCTATTAATGCGACACCAATTGTTGAAAGAAATTTCAAGGCAAACATCTCCTTACCAGTGATGCGTCCATTTAATCCCAAAGAAACTATCTACCGTTGGGGAGAAAAAGAAACGTTAGACCCAGTAATAGATGACACACCAGTACAAGGCATAGAGAAGATGAAAGGTGCTATCCGCGCATTTGCCCGGGTTACCGATAAAAATGGCGTCATAACCTGTTCATCGATATCTGCCCCATTGCTATTCAGTGATTCTGATACCATCGACAAGAAACCTATCCAACATACAATGCCAAAGTTTGAAAGTGGTACTATCGTCAAAAGCAATTCAATTATTGATATAAATACCAATGCCGCTATTGGACAACCTATGGCAACATTTGCACTACCATTGCCAGTAAAGTCAGTTGGCACCGGCGGTTATATCTTATGGAACTGGAATAAAGAACAACCGTCAAATGAATTAAAAACTAAAGATCTTGCGACACCGACAAAAAAGATATTGACACCATTTACAGATACAATAAAGACAAACTCTTTCCAAGGTGGCAAGCAAACTGCTGCCTACGGCAGCGGTGGTATGATTAACTTCACCATCAACGGAACACCAGCCCCACTATCCCGTGGTGGCACCGCCTGGCACGGTTCAGTACCACTCGGACAAATGGGAGCGGAAGAAATAACCATCGTTGCAAATGATACAAATGAACATCGATTAACATTGGTAATGGGTTCCCCGGTACTGGGTGCCGCCAATGTGCGGGTATCACTCAGCGCAACAGATGGCGCAATGGAAACGGTCCAATATTACCAAATCGTTGGCGTCGACCATGTGTTGCAATTCCGATTCACCGGAACAGCAATCCTGAAAGTTCAACTAACCAGCATCGTAGCCCATCACCCTGCAGCATCGTTTACTCATATAGGGCCTACTGCGTTGTTTTTTGATTGATGTATGCAGTATGACATAGACACCAAACCCCATAAAAACTTATAATTATTCAATGGGTTTAGCAACTTTACAAGCTATTGTTTATCTAACAAAGCAGAGGTTTATTAATATGACTCGTCATTTTTCATGGTTTCTTATTTCTCTTTTTGTGCTAATATTAGGCTTCAATAATTTATTCGCTCAAAAGCAGATTGTTTCGTTCACCAATACCGGTAATTTAAAAACGCCTGTAGAGTTATCAAACATTGATGCGACTGTTTTTGCGGAATATGTTGATGGCAAGGAAACTGTTATTGAGAAAGATCCTGCGGCTAAAGACCCTATTATGGATGGGACACCGCAGATTATATGGACGCAAACTACCCGTCCGGGATATCGGCAAAGAAACTTTGGATTTTCTAAAAAAATTGGCAGTCGATATTTGCGGATAGGTTTTATGAAAGATATTGCTGTTGGTACTATAATTACTGAAGGCAATGTATCTGTGAGTATATTAAAACAAGGTGTCCCATACCCCGGTAATCTGGCTGATGATACCCAATGGATAACTGCCCAACGAGTAAAAGATGGCAAGATCACTACAGACGAGTTGAAAAGTATAGATGATACCGCTTTATGGATTTTACCGGCAGGAACTCAAACCAGAGTTATTCGATTTACCCATACCCCGGAACAGAATGATAATGTCTACAGTGGAGTGGTAAAAGGTATTTATATATTGGCAAATAGATTTGTGAATATCGCACAGCAAGGAATAACAATATCACACGCAAACAACCAATATGCTAAAAGAATTAATGACGAAAAGATATCTACCCCATGGGAAAACATCTCCGCTAAAAACAATGAGCAGCGTGCAAAAAAAATAACAGATGATCCGGAATGGTTGTTTGTAATGTGGCAACAACCCGTAACATCAAATGGACTAATGCTGGTAATTCCCGGTTTTTCTACTGCGGAAATACAAAGCTATACTGGTCCAGAGACAACTCATCCACGCGATGCTGCGGAAGATAGCTGGACAACTGTTAAAACAATCTCTGGGTTAAAGAATCAACTGGGTGGGGTTTTTGAAATTTATGGCGTCGATTTCGAAAAACCAGTCACAAGCCGTGCTATCCGGGTTCGCATGACTGCCGTTACTGACGAACGTCCAGCACATACTCAGGGTTCGACGATGACAGGAACACGAGTATGGATAAATGACTTGATAACATTAAAAGCTATTGGAAATGATCCGATTGAAACAGCAATACCAGAAAAAACTGCTGTAAAAACGATTCCACAACCCCCTATCCCGGTGAAATTTTCTATTCCTGAAAATGGTTATGTTACTCTGGTTATTGAAGATACCAATGGTATTCGTGTACGAAACCTAATTTCAGAAACATATTTTTCGAAAGGCGATAATATAATCGGTTGGGATGGAACGGACGACCTTGGCCGCGATATTGATGCCGCGAAACATGGTTTATACCGCATACCGGCGCACCCGGTACAACCAGGTGAATATCGTGTGCGAGGATTATGGCGAAAAGCAATAGATCCTAAATATGAATTATCGGTTTACAATGAAGGTAATCCGCCATGGGGAACCCCTGACCATACCGGTGCCTGGCTGGCAAACCATACCCCGCCACAGGCGGCTTTATTCGTCCCATCTGAAAAATCACCTACTGGTGAACCAATAGTATTATTGGGAGCCTATGTGACCGAAGGACCTGACGGCTTGATATGGACAGATCTTGACGGCAATAAACGCGGGGGAATGAAATGGCTGGGTGGAGCCTGGACAGCAGCACCATTTTTGACTGCAGACAATGGTATCGATGCTGTTGCTGGTGTGTCTGCATACGCCGCCTCGGTTTGGGAAACTGGCAAATTATCAAATTTAGCAGAATTACGGGTGACAGCATTATCAGT
>JBIJDE010000614.1:0-2833 GCA_044344305.1 Armatimonadota bacterium | reverse complement strand
ATTCAATTCCCGGGAAATCTGCAAATACAATATTCGTAAACATAACACAAAATATAATAAAAAATCGTTTTCTCATAGTATTCCCCTATCTTAATTAAGTACAGTATTCTGTAACAAAATATTAAATACCTGCATTTTTCATCTATTGTACTCATCCGATAACATATCGTTTTTCGACAGAGTAAGGGTAAAAGTGCTATAATTTATACAGATCGTGCTAGACGGGGGGCCAGCGGTACCCTGTACCCGCAATCCGCTATAGCGGGGTTGAACTCCTGTCCGAGAACGAGTGCTGTGGAATCTGGGCGGCGTAAGGGGCGTTGAAGGTTGGGTCCGGCGCAACGCAGGACATTGAACCCCGCCAGGACGGGAACGTAGCAACGGTAAGGTGCACCCTGCGTGTGCCGTCGGTAACCCGGCCGGAGCAACCTGCGCCGTGACCGTCTGGAACATTTTGCTCGAAGATAGGTGCACGATCGATTTCTTATATACCCCGGCTATGATGCCGGGGTTATTTGTTAGGTAAAAAATAATGTTTATAGATTTAGCTAAAATTACAGTAAGCAGTGGTGACGGTGGTAACGGCGTAGTTGCTTTTCATCGCGAAAAATTTGTTCCTCGTGGTGGACCAGATGGTGGAGACGGAGGAAAAGGTGGTGATATTATTATTACCGCACAACCTCGTATACGTACCTTATTAAGATTTAGATATGAAAGAAAATTTAAAGCTGATAATGGTGGACATGGCAGCGGTAATAATTGTCATGGAAAAAACGCCAAAAGCATCAACATTTTTGTACCAATTGGCACAGTAATTTATGAAGAAGGCAGTGATGAGCCACTTGCAGATTTAAATCGCGATGGTATGAGTGCAATTGTTGCGATTGGCGGCAGAGGTGGTAAAGGTAACCAACATTACGCTACTCCTTCACGACAGATACCGAGATTTGCAGAAAAGGGTGAACCTGGCGATGCAAGAAGCATCCGTCTCGAACTCAAATTATTAGCTGACGTTGGATTAATAGGATTACCTAACGCAGGAAAATCAACATTACTTTCTGCACTATCAGCAGCACGACCAAAAATTGCAGATTATCCATTTACAACATTAGAACCACAATTAGGAGTCGTTGGAATTGATGATGAAAGTTTTGTTTTGGCTGACTTACCGGGATTGATTGAAGGTGCTGCCGAAGGAAAAGGCAGAGGAATTGATTTCTTGCGTCATGCCGAGAGAAGTCGTGTCTTATTACATATTGTTGATGTCAGTGGAGGTTTTGCCGGTGAAATAGACCCGTTGGAAGCCTTCAGAACTGTAAATAATGAAGTTCAACATTATGGTGAAAAATTACAAAATTTACCGATGATAGTTGCACTAAATAAAAATGACTTGCCGACTGCAGCTGAAAACAATGAAAAAATGATTGAATTATTGGAAAAAGAAGGCTACCCTGTTTATGCTATCAGTGCAGCAACTCATCAAGGATTAACCGAATTGACACGAGTATTAGTAGCAAAATTAAAAGAATTTGAAGAAGAAAAAATTGCTACTGACAATGAAAAACCACAACGCATTGTTGTACGAAAAGCAAAACGTGATTTGGATATAAGCCTTGTGGACCATGGTGTTTGGCATGTTTCTGGTAGTGGTGTAGAAAGATTAGTTGCAATGACAGATATGCAAAGTGAAGAGGGATTAGAAAGAATGCAGCGAACTTTGGAAACAAGAGGCGTTTTCAATGAAATGCGAAAACGTGGTGTAAAAGAGGGAGATACCGTTGTAATTAATGGAATCGAACTCGAATTTTCATAATATTTAATATTAATGTGGAATATTTTTATATAAAATGAAAATTTATTCTTAGTTGCTGAAGTGGATGATTGAGGTATACTAATGCTTGATGAAGATCATAAACTACAAAATTTTGTTGATGTTTCATTGAAAATTGCGGAAATTAACGATCTCGACGTTTTGTTAGAGATGATATTAACTTACGCACGCGAATGCGTGAATGCTGACTCTGGTACCATCTATATTAAAAAAGGTAATGATCTTCATTTTACTTATGCACAAAATGAAACTCTTCGAAAAAGATTAAAACCTGGCAATAAATTAATTTACACCAGTTTCAGCATGCCGATAAATCGCAGCAGCATCTCAGGTTATGTTGCATTTACAGGTGAAATATTAAATATTGATGACGTTTATCAATTAACTAATGATGTTCCATATAGTTTCAATTCCTCATATGATCAAAAAGTTGGATATCGTTCTACAAGTATGCTTTCGGTGCCCATGCTTACAAGTCGTGGCGAAATCATAGGTGTATTACAAATAATTAATGCTTTAGACTCCGAAAACAACCCCATTCCTTTTACCGATGAAGATGTGAAAATCATACGATTATATGCAAATAACGCTGCTATTGCTTTAGAACGCGCACAAATGACCCGAACTCTACTGCTAAGGATGATTGGAATGGCAGAATTGCGCGACCCGAAAGAAACGGGACCACACGTAAACAGAGTCGCAGCATATTCAATTGAGATTTATGAACGTTGGGCAGAGAACAAAGGTATACCCGCAGATGTAGTAAATAGAAATCGTGATATATTAAGAATGGCTGCAATGCTTCATGACGTCGGCAAAGTCGCCATATCAGACGCAATACTAAAGAAACCAGGTAGATTTACTCCAGAAGAATATGACATCATGAAGACCCATACTTTTCAAGGGGCAAAACTATTTGCCAATCCAAGTTCAGCATTTGATGAAGCCGCAATTGATGTAGTAATGAATCATCACGAAAACTGGGATGGCACTGGATACCCC
>JBIJDE010000403.1:0-4861 GCA_044344305.1 Armatimonadota bacterium | reverse complement strand
CTGGTACTGCAATAAAAGGCAATCGAGAAAAATATATTGTTTCTGCGAAATGCTCACCAGGAAATGGTGGTAATGAAATCGGTGAGTATGATAAAGCACGCGGTTTTTCAGTAAATAGTGCGGATAAAGTACGTGGTCAAATAGAACAATCATTAATAAGATTAAATGTTGATTATTTTGATTGTTATCAATTATGGGCCGCCCATGTCCCATTAATTTTTGATGAAGCTTTAAAAACTGATGGTTGGATGGAAGGTGTGCTTAAAGCTAAAGAAGAAGGCATATTTAATCATCTTGGAATAACCGGACATGCAGATTCAATGGAGATAAAACGCTGGGTTGATTCTGGATTCTTTGAAATGATTACAGTTCCATATAACATTATTGATAACTCGCGCGAAGAAGGTATCAGATATGCTTTAGATAAAGGCTTAGCTGTTATTGCGATGAATCCATTGGTGGGCGGGTTAATGGGTAGTGCCAGTAAACCATTGGCAGAACATATGGCTGATATGAATATTGAATCAGCCATTGATTTGGCTTTAAGATATGTAGTTTCAATTCCAGGTGTATCTGCATTATGTGGAATGACATCAGGTAGTCAGGTAGAGATTGATGTTAAATCAATCAGTAAACCACTATGGTCATCAGATGAACAACAGGCTATACACAAAAGATTCAATTCATTTATGGGGAACGCGGAGAATGTCTGTACTGGATGCAAATATTGTATGCCTTGCCCGCAAGATATAAATATTCCCGGGATATTAGATTTACGCAATTTTTACAATGTATTAAAAATTGAATCTGCTGCAAATGAATATCGTAATAGATATTCGGGTTGGGGAGACAGTTGGAAAGCTGACAGATGTATAAGTTGTGGTGTCTGCGAAAGTAAATGCCCTAATAGTTTACCAATAAGTGAATTAATGAAAGAAATTACTGTGACATTTAAATAATCAGGTCTATAAAGGATAAGGTGTTAAAATGCCGTTAAGAACAGATTTGCATAAAGTAATGGTTATTGGGTCAGGTCCTATTGTAATTGGACAGGCTGCCGAGTTTGATTACGCTGGAACGCAAGCGTGTCGTTCGTTGCGTGAAGAAGGATTATCAGTGGTACTTGTAAATAGTAACCCGGCAACAATTATGACTGATATGAATATGGCTGATAAAGTTTATGTTGAACCATTAACTGTAGAGTTTCTTACCAGAATAATTGCTAAAGAACGTCCTGATGGATTGTTACCAACATTAGGTGGTCAAACAGGTTTAAACCTTGCTACCAAATTAGCGAAAAAGGGTGTTTTAGAACAATATGGGGTTGAATTATTAGGAACTCCGCTGGAATCTATTGAAAAAGCTGAAGATCGTGAACATTTTAAGAACTTAATGCAAGAAATAGGTGAACCAGTGCCAGAATCAGCTATAGCAGAAAACTTTCAGGATGTTAAAGAATTTGTTACTGAAATGGAACGAATTGAAGCTAAAACTGGTCAGCCGGCGTACCCTATTATTGTTCGACCTGCTTATACATTAGGTGGTACCGGTGGCGGTATTGCTTATAATTGGGAAGAATTAAATGAAATATCGAATCGTGGTTTTCGCATGTCGATGACCCAGCAATTATTGCTGGAAAGATGTTTACTTGGTTGGAAAGAAATTGAATATGAAGTAATGCGTGATGGTGCTGGTAACTGTATTACAATCTGTAATATGGAAAATTTTGACCCGATGGGAATCCATACCGGAGATAGTATTGTTATTGCTCCAAGTCAGACCTTAACTGATAAAGAATATCAAATGTTGCGAACAGCATCCTTAAAGATTATACGCGCATTGGGTATCTGGGGTGGATGTAATGTACAATTAGCACTTGATCCCAAAACATACAGTTATTATGTAATTGAAGTAAATCCGCGTGTTAGTCGGTCTTCAGCCCTTGCATCAAAGGCTACTGGATATCCGATAGCCCGTGTTGCTGCAAAAATTGCAGTCGGTTTGCGATTAGATGAAATCCAAAACGCTGTAACAAAACGCACTCTCGCTTGTTTTGAGCCTGCCCTTGATTATTGTGTCTTGAAAATCCCAAGGTGGCCTTTCGATAAATTTAATTTTGCAAATAGAACTGTCGGCACTCAAATGAAGGCAACTGGTGAGGTTATGTCAATTGACAGAACTTTCGAAGGTGCGTTAATGAAAGCTGTACGTTCACTTGAGATAGGTCAGTATGGTTTAGAACTCAAGGGAGTATCTGAATGGTCTGATATGAAGATTGAAGAAGTATTGATACATGCTACCGACCAGCGTCTATTTGTGATTTGCGAGGCATTTCGTCGTGGTATGGATGTTGAAGAAATCCATCAGCTAACCTATGTTGACCCGTGGTTCCTGAAAAAAGTTAAAGATCTTATTGATATAGAAACTGATTTGAAGAAGCATAAAGGAATGCCTGGCGAAGAATTACTGCGAAAAGCGAAAGTTTCGGGATTCAATGACCATTATCTTGCCGAGATATGGGGTATTAAAGAGTGTGACTTACGCGACAGACGCCGAGAGTTAAATATACGTCCGGTATATAAATATGTTGATACTTGTGCGGCAGAATTTGAATCAGAAACACCATATTTTTATTCAACATATGAAACTGAAAACGAATTATTTAAATCAGGAATATAGACTTTGAGTTACTTTGAAAAAAACACTATAAACTTTCTACAAAATTTGAAAGAAAATAACGACAAGGTCTGGTTTAAAGAGAACGAAAACGATTATCGTCGATTTGTTCTTGAACCTTTACAAGACCTGGTGGTTGATTTAAGTGATACTATATTGAATATTGATGATGAAATTGAAACCAATCCAGCAATAGGAAAAACTATTTCACGGATTTATCGAGATATTCGATTTTCAAAAGATAAATCACCTTTCCGAAGTAATATGTGGATTACATTTAAACGTCCTATTAAAGATTGGCAAGATTATCCGGGCTTTTTCTTTGAGATTGCGCCTGATCATTATTGTTATGGAATGGGATTTTATAACGCTGCCATAAAAACGATGGATATTTTCAGGAAGAAAATACAGCTTTTTCCTGAAGGTTTTAGAAAAGTAATATCTTTTTTAAATAATGATAAATCAGGTTTTACTGTCGGTGGAGATAGTTATAAAAGGATTTTGAATGATACAATTCCAGATGACTTAAAATCCTGGTATCAAAAAAAGTCTTTTTATGTTATAAAAAATATAGAAATTAATGAAAGATTATTTAGTGATGATTTGCTGAAGTCTCTTTCAACTGATTTTAAAATGTTAAAACCATTATATAGATATATGTTATCGATAAAAAAGGAAGGTTGAAAATGTTCATTCACACAGTACTATTCTGGGCAAAAGATAGTATCAGTTTAGTTGAGACCGAAGATTTTGAAGATGGCTTGCAAAGTCTTAGGCAGATTGAAAATATCCGTGAATTTTTCATCGGAACACCAGCTGATACTGATCGTCCTGTCATTGATAGCAGTTACTCTTACGCATTAATCATTCATTTTGATAATGATATAGACCAGAATTTCTATCAAGAGCATCAAATTCATCATGAATTTATAAAGAATAATTCAAAATACTGGTCTAAAGTACTGGTATATGATTGCATTACTATTTAGCAATGGTTTTATATTAAAAGGATAAACTAATGTCACAAGCAAAACGTGTGGTTGTAATTGGCTCAGGTCCAATTCGAATAGGGCAGGGGATTGAATTTGATTATTGTTCTGTTCATAGTGTATGGGCACTTCGTGAGGAAGGATATGAAGCGGTAATTATTAATAACAATCCAGAAACAGTTTCAACTGACTTCGACACTTCAGATGCTTTGTTTTTTGAACCGCTTACTGAAGATGATGTTATGAATATTATTGATCAGATTAACCCTGAGGGTATTGTTGTTCAATTCGGAGGCCAGACGGCAATTAATTTAGCTGGTCCATTATCAAGAGCTGGGGTTAAAATACTTGGAACTGATTTTCATGGTATCGAAGTTGCTGAGGATAGAAAGTTATTTGATGAATTACTAACGGAATTAAATATTCATCGTCCCAAGGGTAAAGCAGTAGTTTCGGTTGATGAAGCAGTAGATACTGTTCGTGATTTAGGCTTTCCTGTATTAGTTCGCCCATCATTTGTCTTGGGTGGCAGAGCTATGGAAATCGTTTATGATAAAGAACAGCTTATCCGTTATATGACATATGCTGTTGATGTTTCACCAGACAGACCAATTTTAATAGACAGATATATTATCGGTAAAGAAGTAGAGGTTGATTGTATATCTGATGGTATTGATGTTTTGATACCAGGTATTATGGAACATATTGAACGAGCGGGTGTTCATAGCGGCGATTCAATGTCAGTCTATCCACCTGTAAGCTTATCGCAGCAAGTATGTGACACAGTTGTCGAATATGCAATAAAATTATCTCGTGGTTTAAATGTAATAGGTTTAATGAATATCCAATTTGTTGTTGACGAAGATGACGTTGTATATGTTATTGAAGTTAATCCACGTGCATCAAGAACAGTGCCGTATATGTCTAAAGTCACTGGGGTACCGATGGTGAACGTTGCAACAAAATGTGCGCTGGGTCGAAAATTATCAGAAATGGGATTTTCGCATGGATTATTCCCCAGCAAACCATATTTTTGCGTGAAAGCTCCTGTATTTTCATTCTCAAAATTAACAGAAGTGGATGTATCACTGGGACCAGAAATGAAGTCTACCGGAGAAATAATGG
Source organism: Armatimonadota bacterium (assembly GCA_044344305.1). GTDB lineage: Bacteria > Armatimonadota > Hebobacteria > CAIYQO01 > CAIYQO01 > JBAXQQ01. The sequence continues at coordinate 71 of JBIJDE010000403.1, read as the reverse complement.
GTGTTGACCCAATATATCCGCATGCTCTGTATAAAGCAATGGTTACTTCGGGAATTGATGTGCCAATGCAT
>JBIJDE010000402.1:0-4881 GCA_044344305.1 Armatimonadota bacterium | reverse complement strand
CCTCATGCGATAAATGATAGATGGAAAGAAAGAAGACAAAAAGTCGGCCTGTCTACCAAGCTTTTCCCGTTTGGACATGGCGATGGTGGCGGCGGCGCAACCCGTGACCATCTTGAATATATAAAACGTTCAAAAAATCTGGAAGGATTGCCGAAAGTGCAATATGGAACTCTAATGGACTACTTCCTTGATTTAGAAAAACGCGGATATCCAGATGCACGATACGTTGGAGAATTATATTATCAAGTTCATCGTGGAACATTAACAACCCAGGCAAAAACGAAACTCGGAAATCGTAAAAGTGAATATGCGCTGCGCGAAGCAGAATGTTGGGGAATTTTAGCTGCTGGTGGCAATGGGTACTCATACCCATACTCTGTTATAGATGCTGCATGGAAAAAAGTTCTATTAAATCAATTCCATGATATTATTCCCGGTTCTTCGATTCAGCGTGTCTACGAAGAAGCAGAGGCTGATTATGCTGAAGTAATTAACACAGCAGAAGATATTGCATCACAAGCTTTAGCTACTTTTACAAATGATACTGATTCTATAACCATTTTCAATTCATTAAATTGGGAAAGGAAAGTATTAATACCATTACCTGATAATTATGTTGGTGCATCAGATATAAATGGGAAATTACTCGATACTCAAATAATAGAAAATGAAAACTTTGCAGAAGTAACGGTGCCGTCTTGCGGATGGACAACAATTAATAACGCTGAATCACCTGAAACTGCATTGAAAGTTATAGCAACAGAAAAATTGCTTGAAAACAATTTGATAAAAGTTGTATTTAATGAATCTGGTGAGATTACTTCAATATTCGATAAAGAAAATAAATTTGAATTTACTACTGGACCGTGCAATTCATTTGAAATGTTTAAAGATGTAGCAAATGCTTATGAGGCGTGGGATATAAATCATACATACATGCTAAACCAGTTGCAACTGACATCTGATGCTAAAATTGAAGTAATATCGTCAGGAGCATTAGCAGGTGTATTGCGAATTACAAAAATGTTGAATAAATCGCTTATTACTCTTGATGTTATGCTCCGTCGCAATAGTCGCGAGATTGAATTTAATGCAATTGTGGATTGGAAAGAAAAGCATAAATTAGTAAAAGTTGCTTTCCCGGTGAATATTCATGCTAATGAAGCTTTGCACGAAATCCAATTTGGACATATTGCCCGTCCTAACCATTATTCAAATCAATTAGACGCTGATAGATTTGAAGTATCAAATCACAAATGGACAGCACTGGTCGAAAACAATCACGGATTTGCAGTCCTAAATGATTGCAAATATGGCGTGAATGTATTAAAAAATAAGATTAGTTTGACATTAATGCGTGCTCCCACATGTCCTGATAGAATTTGCGATATTGGAATACAACAGTTTAAATACGCATTCTACGCCTGGACTGGATCATTTGTTGATTCAAATTTGGTGCAACGCGGGTATGAATTAAATATCCCAGAAATGACAGTATCTGGTGCTACTGGTGAGAATTCAATTTTCAATACTGATTCTGATAATATCATTATAGAATCTATTAAGCCTGCTGAAGATGCAAGTGGTGATATTGTATTGCGATTATATGAATCAATGCGGATGAATACATGTTGTATCTTAAATATTAATTTACCAGTTAAGTCAATATTCACAACAAATATGTTGGAAGAAATTGATACTGAAATTCAAATTATAGATAACAATATAACCTTAAATTTCCGTCCATTTGAGATAAAAACATTACGAATACAGGTATAGTAAATGGAAAAAGTTAGACTTGGAAAAACTGAATTAAATGTTACTCGGACAGCATTTGGAGTCTTGCCTATTCAGCGTACCGAAAAATCTGACGCGGTACGAATATTAAATGCAGCGTTTGACGGTGGAATAAACTTTTATGATACTGCGCGGGCATATTCTGACAGTGAAGATAAACTGGGCACCGCCATGGCAAGGAAACGCGATAAAATTATCATTGCGACGAAAACGGGATCAACAGATAAAGCTGGCGCATTACGCGACTTGCAAACAAGTCTTACAAATCTTCAAACAGATTATATAGACATCTGGCAATTGCATAACCCCGCCAAATTGCCAGATCCCAATGACCCGGAGTCTGCATACGCGGCAATGTTGGAAGCAAAACAGAAAGGGATAATCAAACATATCGGAGTCACTCAACATAGCAGAGATTTAGCAGTGACCGCAGCTAACAGCGGGTTATACGATACTGTGCAATTCCCGCTAAACTATCTTTCCGATGAAAAAGATTGGGAACTTGCGTCAGAATGCAAGAAAAATGATATAGGTCTAATTCTCATGAAGCCGATGAGTGGCGGACTGATAACAAACCTACCCGCCAGTTTTGCCCATCTCCGCCAATACGACAATGTTGTCCCTATCTGGGGAATCCAGAGAATGCATGAACTGGAAGAATTGCTGCAATGCGACAAAGATAATATTCAGCTTACAGAAGAGTTGTTAAAAGTAATTGAAGCCGATAAGAAAGAACTCATGGGTAATTTTTGCCGCGCCTGCAGTTATTGCCTTCCTTGCCCCGCCGGTATTCCTATTCCTATGGCAGCGCGAATGTCATTATTACTGCGCAGAATGCCATACCAGCAGTTCTTATCGCCACAATGGCAGGAAAATATGCGGCGTATAAACGACTGCACTCATTGCAATAATTGCCGCAGCAAATGCCCTTATGGAATAAACACACCTGATTTATTACAAAAAATGCTGGCTGATTATGAAAAGTTTATTCTTGGTAATTAATTATAAACAGTGATTTGCCAATCAACTGTTGACATTTATAGCCAAGAATTCATATAATTTACTTCGCAAGGTATTGGGCGCTTAGTTCAGTAGTAGAACACTTCGTTGACATCGAAGAGGTCATAGGTGCGATCCCTATAGCGCTCACCAATATGCCTCCCGCGTTTGATACGGGAGGTTTTTATTTGCAAGTAATAATCCGCTATTGCGGATAATAGGCTAAAATCGCTATAATTCACAGGTTTGAAGCCTTTAACCGTCCTGAGGAGGAAATTAGATGAAACGCACTTGGCAACCAAAGCGTCGCCGTCGAGCACGCGTCCATGGTTTTCGTAAACGAATGAGCACACTTGATGGTCGGCACGTACTTAGCCGTCGCCGTTCAAAAGGCCGCAAACGCCTTACAGTATAATGTGCCCATCTTTTTATACGCCCCTGCGCAACCGTGCTGATTTTAGCCGGGTTCATACGCAGGGGCGTCGCAGATATGATAGCTTGATACAATTGCGTGTTATCCCTGGCGAAAACGGATTGAGAATAGGTATCATCGTAAGCAGAAAATACGGCAATGCAGTAGCAAGAAATCGATTTAAAAGAATCGTACGGGCAGCTTTCAGGAATATTAAAGACACATTAAAAGGCGATTGGGATATTTTGGTATTGCCACGAAACGTTAAAGAAGCAAAATCAACAGATCTTACATTATCACTGCATAAAATATTAACTGAACTGAATGTAATGAACGGTGAATGAAATTGAATAACGAACGATTGTCGATTCTGGCTAAAATAGCGTTAAAGGCAATTAGATTTTATCAAAAAAAAATCTCTGTTTATACACCACCTGTATGTCGATTTACCCCGACATGTTCTGAATATTCTGCTCAAGCTGTAGCAAAATACGGGTTCTTCAAAGGAACTCGAATGGGAATTCTACGCATTTGTAGATGTAACCCATGGAATCCCGGAGGTTATGACCCGGTACCGGGAACCGAAAAAACACAGGAAAATGATAGTGAAAAATAAAATATTCACACGTATATTGCCGATAGCAGCAATCATAGTATTAATGCTCGGTTTATCAGGATGTGGTGGTCAAGTAGCATCGCTTAATCCGACAGACCTTACTACTTTAGGCAAAGAGATGGTAAAGATTGAGGGAATGTCTAAGGATGAGCGAGTTAAGTATGAATTAGATAAAAACGCTGAGCTTGATAGCCTTGAATTGTCAATAGATGCCAATGCACCTACTTTAACAGCAAAAACATATTTTTTGCTGGGTTATTTAAATGAAACAGCAAAAGTAACTGAAAGTAAAGGTGAAGGGGCATCAAATGTTCAGATTTTCCGTTTAGCACGAAACTATTATAAACAAGCTGCTGGTATGTCTACCCCTTACACTCTTCAAGCAAATTATCGGTTAGGTATTTTAGGGGCAAACAAAAAAACTGGTCCAGGTGAAGATGCTATTAAAATGGCAAAATCAACGTTGAATATCGTACGTACTGCTGGTATTCAAAATGGTGCTTTATTTTCATCTCCAACCTACTTTGATGTTATTGTTCGTAAAGATACTGAACTGGCAGGAAGTGGTGGCGCGGCTAAATTATTTAAAAATGAAATTGAAGCTAAAGAAAGCACTCCAGCCTTATATCCTGTAATGGCTGTTTTTGCTGCAGATAGAAAATTAGATGAGTTATACCAGACTGGTGGTGGTTTCGATAGTATTAAATATAATGCAATGGATGGATTGGTTAAATTTTGTAAAACATTAGCACCTGATTGGCCATATGTATTAGCATTGCTTATTATCGCAGTCGCTGTAAAACTTATTACTCTTCCATTAACGAATAAATCAAATAAGAATATGCAGGATATGCAACGAATCCAGCCTTTCTTAAAAGAAGTACAGGAAAAATATAAAGATGATAAAGTAAAACAGTCAGAAGAAACGATGAAAATAATGAAGGAACATAAAGTGAATGTAGCAAGCGGTTGCTTACCTATGCTCATTCAGTTCCCTATTTTAATTGTTGTTTGGCAAGCGGTAAACGTATTTGCATATCAGTTTAATGGTTCTCAA
>JBIJDE010000059.1:0-16295 GCA_044344305.1 Armatimonadota bacterium | reverse complement strand
GCATGACCGTATGTCCTCAACCCTTTCGTCCACGAAAAAGCGGCTGCGGCAGTTTTGCCCGATTCAATAGTAAGGACTGCACTCTGCACTTTGCCGGTCAGATCAACATCAGTCTCCAGCCAGGTACTGACGTTGACGGTTTGCGGTATCTTATCGGTATTTTTCACCGTTACAGTTCCGCTAATAGCATCTTTAGTACCATACAGTACTTTTTGCGACCTTACTGATACAAGCTGTATTGTTGGTGGTGCTGCAAATATTGGCAAACACGCAAACAGTACTACGAAATAAATAAATTTTTGCATTATTTATCCTTCCCCCAGTTTTTAGTTTTCGGTTTTCAGTTTTCAGTTTTCATTTTTCGGTTATTAATAAGGGCATTATTACCTATTTTTGTTATTAGATCAAAAATAATCCTATAGCCCATAGCATCGCTATGGGTAGAAATTTCGTATCTATTTCACGCTCTGTAAGAGCACAATTCCTATTTGTTGAGGAATTATGCCCCTACAGGGCGTAAAAAACTATCTGATAATTAGACCCACAGCGATGCTGTGGGCTATGGAATTGGCTTGCAAAAATTCCGACCTTTTTTAATTACAAATAAACGGACAACCTATTTTGGCAAACTGTCCATTGCTGCTTTGTAACGTATTTCCATATCCTGTTTAACTATTGTCGGGTCATCACCAAACAATGGAATGATATACGCGTCTTTGCCATTAACTGATACCCTTTCTGCTGTGCCAACAAACTCTTTGCCGTGCAGCAATGCGGTTGGTGCTTTATCCATGCCAAAAACTAATAATGCTTTGGCGCGGTTTGGAATCGGATCACCGTTTTGATTTCGTTGCATATATGGCGCGTAATCTATTTCAATCCTATTTTCCTTCGGGCTTATCAGCAATCGTTGTAATGCGATATCGCCATCTGTTGCCACTATTACATTTCCCGGCACCTGTGCTTCAATAGCACTGGTACCCGGCCATTGTCGCCAAAACTCGAAGGCGCCATTGCGTGGTTCGGTTAATTGGTAATGTTCCTGACCGGCCTTGTAGCGCATCCACGCCTGGGCGGTTACGGTGGTATTCAACAACATTGGCTGTTTCGCAAAGTTTTCCTGATAACGTTTCACTATGGCGTCATCTGTTTTTGGCAATGACGCGGTTAAAGGAACCACCACATTTGACATTCCATCAATTGTCACCGTCTGTATCTTCTTTATAGCAACGCCATTTACCGTTATCATCGGTGGCGCAGTCTGAATATTCTTTACCGGCGCGCCATTTACTGACATTACCGGTTTAGGCGAAGATGCAATAAATAACGCGGTTGCCATATCATTTCCTATCTGTCCATCTTTCACGGCATACCGGACATCAAGAGTATTACCAGTGGGGTTAACCTGTACCTGCAACATTCCCAAACGTCCATCAGCGGTAATACGCACACCACCGGGAACGGTAATATCCATTACTTGTGGGTCAGGTAGCGGATTGCTGAAAATATAATTACCACTTACCGGTTCCGTCAGCAGATACCCCATTAAACCGGGTTGATGTTTAAGGGTTGCACCGTTTTTAGCTAATGTCCCCGCGGTACCCTGGATAGACAAAGTGGTTTCACGGTCTATTCCCGGTGCAAGGTATGGCCATTGCCCATTTACACGACGATAGGTGAAACATTCTATACTCGGTACATTTTTATCCCATCCTCCGTCATATTCCGGCCTGAAACCGGCTTCGATAGTATCTTTTCCGCTCTTGTAAACAGCATTTACCACCCCGGCAGCATCATCCCATTTTGTCGTCAATTGCGCTTTTTTAATATAATTCTGGAAATCTTTGAAATCCGGATATTCGGTAGCATCGCTCATTTCGATGACAAATCCGCCATACGCACGGTCAGTTACTTTCCAATCCGCGGTTTTGGGGTCAAAAGGTTTATCAGGATTAAAATAATAGTAGCTATTAATCAGCACCGTTGGCGCGGCTTTTCCACCGCCCTGCAGGTCTACCGGTTTGCCACCATCAGTAATCAATATCTCCTCACTACGGCCAAGGTTTGTTGCCGGTATTGGTATAAGCCCGATATAAGTTACCCCATCTTTAATAGTGATTTTGCTGGTTTGTTTGGCTCGTATAGGTAACGTCATTGGTACCGGTTTGCCATCAATATATAGTTGCCATGTCGGACTTGGTTGGTAATTCGCCAGTGCGATGGTGGATTGAATGCTGGTTATTTTTTCCGGCATGGCACGAGCATAATCTTTAAAATTTAAGTTTGGCGTAGTGAAAACCACCGCTTTATTTTTCCATTGTAAGGAACAAAGGGGACCACCCTGAGTACCAACGCTGCCATTAGCATTTGATTGAGTGGTGCCATGATACAGGCTATCATAAAACTCGGTATTATTTAATCCGAATCGCATCAGCAACAATCCTGTATCCTGCAAATTATCTGCCTGGGCATCTGCGCGACTCCATTGTGCCATTAGTGGGATGGTAGGGTTACCGCACCCTACATCAAGACTGGCAAGGCCATAATAATGACCGAGATAGCTTTTTTTCCATAATGGATATTTACGATGCGCACCCCATTGTTTAAAATTAGCAGTCAATTCAAATGGCAGTGGCTTATCATCAACAATATTTCCCATCCATAATGGCATCCATGGACCTACCAATTGCTGACGCGCCACCAGGTCTGGCGGTAAGTCATGACCGGCAGCACCCATGCCCAACCGATCCGGATTATATACATCATGCAACGCACCTTTTTTAGAGACGGTATGCATAATAGCATTCACGCCCTCATTAATTCCCAACATTTCCGCAACTCCGGTACGACCAGAAGTGGCAATAAAACGTCGTATGGCCGGATGGTAGCATGAAGCCAATTCATCCATAGTTTTCAGCAACATATTTTTACCCATCATACGGTCAAGTTCTGTCGGGCCAAGGTCTGCGAACGCCTTTTGCGCGTACAATGTCAGTCCTAAATAATAATGATCAATAGATTCCTGGGTGGTTCCATCATCCCATGACCATAACCGCAGTAATATATGCTCTAACCCAAAGCGACCATCATCTATCGCATATTGGTTATTTGTCATTGCACCGCCAAGCAATGCTGCCTGGGTGGCATTGTTATTAAAGTTCATAGTGCTCATGAAACGGGTATAGGAATCGCGGTAAAAGCTGTGATTTCCGCGCCAATCGCCGGTAGTGGCATAATAGTTATTCTCTGGTTTAGTCCAAATGCCCCATTGGTTATGCTGTAAATCAGTATATGGTCGTCCCGGCATTAACCATGCATCCCAATATTTGCGTAAATGTTCACGCACCGCTTCCGGCATACCATCTTTATAAATCGTGTAAGTATGGGTAGTTAGCGGGGTATGGTGTCCAACAAACATGCGGTATGGCGTGGCGAGGAACGAGTCAACCCATGCGAGATAAGTGTCACTATTTTCCGGGAATCCACCGGAATCATCAGTGAGACTGAATAAATCCTTCACCCGACGCCACTGCCATTCCGGCATATTTGCAGGTTGTTTAAATTTAAAGCGGTTAATATAATTCTTTAGTTCCTGTTGTGTTGGCATTACAGCAGTGGGATTGCCGGAAGGAGTAATTTTTTTAATATCTGCCATTGTCGGCATTTGTCCTATATCTGATTTACCGGGGACAAATGTCACCTCCAGGGTAGGCGTTTTAATGCGTATACCGCGATGGCCGGGTGCTCCACCATATTCGTAGCCACCATGATTAAACCGGGCATCGTAGATTTCCCATTTTTTAAAGAGAAAACCATCATCACTGAGCAGACGCAACCGTTCGGCAATAGTTTTGCCAAATGCGGTATCATTTAATAATGACGTTATATCCATACGACCGGTAGTTTGTTTGTATGAAACCTCTGTTGGTCCAAACTGTAATGGAAAACGGTCAGCCTTTTCGTCTTGCGCGCCAAAACGCTTCCAATAACTTATGCCATTCACATTCGCGTTATATGTGGGGCCGTTATTCGGGTCGGCTTGCCATGGTTTTCGCAATACCCAGGCAACCGCATGCCATGTTGGCGGATTTTTAACCCACAAATCACCCATGAATGACATGCCAGATGGGTCGCTATAATCCATGGGGAAATATTCGGTATCAACAAATGGCAAGATAATTTCAATTTTTTGCACCACATTTCCCTTGCCAATTTCATCTGCAATTTTTTCTGCGGCAGAAGGGAATCGTACCAATAGACTTCGATGAATAGCATCAAAAACCGGGGCGCCAGGTTTGCTGGTTGACCAATCGGCCACTAATCCTTTGCCGAATGCGCCTTTATCGCTCATACGGGTGGCACCATCCTCTGCAATCATCACCGGTTTATCCCAGTATTGCCTGAAACCGCTGATGCCAGCCATCTCCGCGCCAGAAATTACGATTTTATTCGTATCCTGTGCCATACATGTCGTAAAAGCCATAAACAGCATCATTAAAACAAATTGATACCGCATGCCATTGTTGATTTTATTCATCGTATACTTCCTCATTGGAACGTTGCAAGTGAAATATTACACTTTACTGTTTCATATAGTCAAGGAGGTAAGATATTGGAAAATAACTACTTAACCCGAATAAATTGGATAAGTGTTAAGTTTTTGGTCTTTAGTTATTCTTTGTAAAGGCATTTAATCAGTAACTTCAGGTGTGGCTTTATGATTATACATATTATTGTATATACAGCGAATATAATGAATGTGTATAAGAGTGAGAGCGATGCTGTGGGTTATGGAATTATGAAATATCCAGACTCACCACAACATCAAACAAAACAAGTTGTTAAAATTCAGTCACCGTTTGGAAAGGGACGCAAGTCCGGCTCGATTTACTGCAAATATAACTACCTGTGAACGCCAATCTCCTGATTGGTAAGTAATTCAAATGATCGACTGTCGGAAATCCGCCGGACTTGCGTCCCTTTCCAAACAGCAAGAAGGGAGCGATTTGCGCGCCTTCCCCAGAACACGAAACTGTATATCATTTAAAGATTGTGCCGATTGTAGAGACGCAAAATCTTGCGTCTCTACGACGACCACATTCTTTCATTTTAATGTAGTTTCTGGTGAGTGACTATTCATTTTACACATATTGTGTTGCTTCTATCGGGTACAGCCACAAATGCGGGCAACCATTATGACTTGTAACAGGTTCATTTTTCCGCATTCAACCAGTTCCCTTCAGCCGAATTTCAATATCAGCTCACTTGATTTTAGAGGCTTATTATCACTTTGCAACTGCACCTAACCTCGCATTGGCAAATTCAGCCAGATCGGTATTTTCTGCTGTTTTCAGTTTTTCCAGGATTGCTGCGATTACTTTTGCGTCCTGGCTGCCCAGCAGGTTCATGGCGGTGCGGAACTCGAGGGTGAAATGAGCCAAGCGGAAACCTTCGCCGACTGCGTCAGGTTGGGTTTTTATCAATGCTTCGATATCTGGGCGGGTTGCCTCGCGCAGGCGTCCCAGTAATCCGCGCAGTTGACCCCATTCTTCACCTCTCGCTATGGCGCGTTTCTTTTCGAATGGCGACATTCCATCGCTCCACAAATTACTGGTGGTGCGGTCGCAGTAATCCTGGTATTCGGCAGTCATCAGCCATTCGCGGGCAAATTGCGCGCCGTAACTTTTCGCGTCAATACGGGAAAGATATGCCAGCCATGCAACTCGCTGGAATAGAGCTTCCGCGTCAATTCCCGGGTGTTCGGGGGTAGCAAGAGAAAAACCTTTTTTGTTTGTCCACTTGTCTATTACTTGTTTTTCCATATCGTTCCAGCGTTTTACCCGCAATTTTCCTTCATCTGCCAGCTCAGTAGTGCGGCAAAATAATACTCCAAATGCGATAGCGCGGTCGCGGTCGTATAAATTAACATCTTCAGCATGTGGTGGATTTTTTACTACTTTCAGGAATGCAGTACCATTTGCCATGCCAAGGAGTTGAATAGCGGCGTTGCGCGCCACGGCACTGGCACTGGTTACTGCCGGTGCGGCAATCTCTTCCAATTTCCCGCCGGGACGATTGCGGGATGCGAAATCTATCAGTTCCTGGCGCAGGCTTTCCGGCAGATTGCCTACTTTTATCGATTGTTCAGCCAATGCCAGTCCTGCATCCGCACCTTCTCCCTGCAATACCTGTTTTAATAACGGAATGCGTCTTTTTAATGTTTTATCGTCAAGTATCATACCGGCGTCATCAGCAACGACTTCTTCAACATCGCCGGGTTCATCATTGCTTTTCACTTCTTTAATGGAAACGTCGGTCGCGGTTTCTTCCGCCAATGTTTTCAGTAAATCCGGCAGGTCGGCCTTTAGCACTTTCTTATCTACTTTACCGGCGTCTGGCGTTAGCCATGCAAATACTGCCCGCGATAATCCCGGCCAATCAGTCCAGTCAAAGAATGCTGTAACATCTTTTTCTGATTTGCCGCGATGGTCAATCAACAGGCATGCGACGCGTCCTTTTCCGACTTGCCATCCCACCAGAATGGGACGGTTGCCGGATTTCAGAAAGATTTTTATGTTGGGGTCATTTTTCAGCGCGACCTGGTTCCATACCCAGAACGCAGGTTTGGCGGAAAAATCTGCCTTGAATTTCAATTCAGCAAAATCCTTGCCCGATTCCAAAGGCAATGGCGCGGCACTGACGCGGGTGTCAACTGCCTCTACACAAATAACCGGCAGCAAATCTCGTTCCAACACGGTATATTGGTAGCCGCCTTTGCCGAAGGCATATTCGCCGCCGGTGAAAAATACTGACCCGCCGGCTTTGACATACTCTACCATCCCATACGCGTTTTCCGCGCCAATGGCGCAATGCGGGATGCCGGTGAACAGCAGTGAATCAAACTCCGGATAGCGTGACCACGGCATATTGCCGCCTATCCCCATATTTGGCGATTGTTTCAACGCTCCCCATTGCGGTGCATCATATATGGAAAACTTATCAAGTCCGGCAAATATCGCCGGCATTCGCAAGCGGTAGTCCATGGCACCGCGCCCATAATAGATATCAAATCGGCCATTGCGGCGCGGGGTTAAATCGCCAAACGCAATGGTGTTATCTTTCAGTTTCAGATCTGCGGGCAACGAACCGCCATGCCACCAGGCTTTAATATATTCATCCGCGGTATTCTTTTCTCTTCTCTTTAAAACTGCTGCGTTATGTTCATCCCACCCCAGCGCGTCTATCGCTTTTTGTTCCTCATCGTTCTTTGTGCTCCAATCAGGAGCCAATACCGACATGTCCTTGTTCACTTCCCATATCTCACGTTTCGGGTCCAGCAGAACTTCCGGTTTTCTGTCATTCTTCAAGTCGGGCCGCAATACTCCAAATGTTTTTGGCGAACCGTAAAGTGATGATAGGGAAGGGGCATTTGCGTCAACGGCCAGGTCTATTATTACCACATTCCAGATGGCGATAGCCGGTATCTGCAATTGATTATCTTTCAGCGTTAATGGCACTATTTCCAGCGTTCGCGGGTCAATCATACTGGCACTGATGGCGCGAATGCCAGCGGGTAAGGTTAACGCAAAGGTAACCGGGTCGGTACCAACCGGCATATCCCATTCAGGTTTTACCTCGCCGTCACGTGGTGGACGTTTTGCCTGGCGGGGGATATTCAGCAGGTTGACGACCATTTGCCGTTTGCCATTTGTCAATGGCGTTTCGTATACAAATGGCTGCCACCACAGCTTTGTTTCTGTTTGCGGTGTCAATATTTTTTCCGGGGTTGTCAGACGGCGCAGATTTTCGTCCAGGGTATATTGCGAGTAGCGGGTGCAATATCGCCGTGTTGATTTATTCATCGCCCCAGTATAAGGTCTGGTACCAGAAGCCGCCCATAACGCGCTTTCAATTATCACGTCACGAGGGGATTTTGCAAAACTGATACCCAGGTAATACCCGCCGCGTTCGCGGCATAAATCACCTTCAACCTGCAGGTTGCGAACAACAGTATCAAATGTCCAACCGGCGGAAGCATTACCGATGGATTCATTCATCAGCAAACCGCCGCCACGGCATAATTCATCCAGTTCAAAATCTTCCACCGCCCACGAATAATCTTTTTTGGGTTCGATAAGCAGGTAATTGTAGCCATGGCCAAAGTTGGGGTATTTCGCGCCGACGATATCTTTGAAATACCGTACCAGCGATTGGGTACGGCGTGCTGCCGACTGGTCATAATTCCCATTGCTGCCGCATTGTCCGCCGCCGCGGGGGTGACCGTCCCATCGGATGCCGTCCCAACCGAACATGTCGATAGAACGAATGACTTCCTCAGCCGCGATACGCGACATTCGCGGGGTGGCGTCGGGGTTTATCGGCATAAATTCCTGCCACCATACGTAAAACGAGTTTCCCGGCACTGTAGGCAATGGCGAATATGGAACCGTCTCTTTGTTGCGAAACCGGTCCAGAATGGTGCTGTTAACACCTTCCCACATACCTACCGGGTAATAATATTGGCTTCGGTGGTCACTCGGGTAATCGTAAGCAGTTTTCCATCCGGGATAACCAGACATGACAAATTTACCGTAGGTGACCATTGATATGCCTTGTTCGTGGGCAAGACGAATCTGTTTTTGAATGGTCTGTTTATTCATGTGGTAATTAGTCTGTCCGGAAAACCAGTAATCGCCATCCGAGCTCATTTCCACCATGTCATCTTCTGCCCATGCGAAATATTCGCAGGCGTTGTAATATTCGGAACGTGAGTTTGAAACCGCCTTGCGCACGGTCTCGTCATCAAGGGTAACATCGCGGGTACTGCCGGCACCGCCGCCAAATAACGCTACCCGGTTGAAGTTTTTTGCGATGTTGAAATATTCTGCATTCTCGTCACGATCTTTGCCATCTATTGATACAAATTCACCCACCAGCGCGTAACCCAACTCTTCCTTTGGCAAAATAGCATCAAATGACAGTATTTGCGGTTCCGCCGTCAGTTTTATCGGAAGTGATTTTATTTTTACCCGGTCATTTAAATTATGTTCCAGATATAAATTTAAAATGCCATCGCTGCCTTTGCCGCTGGTATCAGTTAAGGCAACGGTACCTTTCAGTGTATCACCGGGATTATAACGAATTTTATCTGTATTTACCCGTGTAACACAACCGCTTTGCGACAATACGCGGTATTCAGCCTTGTCCAGCAGGTAATAGAAAGATGACGCAGGCGAGAGTCCAAGCTCTTCATCGATATTGTTCTCTTCCGGGTCATCAGGCTGCACGTTGCCGCCGGCATTTTTATTTTTTGCATCCCGTTGTGCGTTTTGAAATATCAATGCATCGGTAAACGCGCTCAGGCGCAGATTAATCGAACCAGTTTTATTTTTTACGATTTTTATAATGCGGGTTTCCGGTTGATGAACCCGGGCAAAAAATTGGCCGGGTAAATCAATTGAGTCATTATCACTCTTAACTTTTAACCCGCTATTGAAAGCCACTGATCCGGCTACATGTGATGGTCGTAATGTAAGGCGAACTTCATATACCCCGGCGGGCAATTCTTGTGCGCTGGTAATAGCCAATGGCGACGCGTCCCGGGCGGGGTAACCAACTATTGCCGTCATCGGGTTCTTAATCCCGGTAACTTCCGCCTTCAAATTCCCCTGCCAATCCGTTGGCGGCAAATCTACCCAATTACCCACAGCAACAGATAAGGTACATGACATTATAACAGTCATTAAAATTATTAATACGCAAAAATAAAAACGCATTCTTATTATCTCCACAATAACGATTTAGAACCGTTCCAATACACAGTGATTATATCAAATATTGCCGGATATGTGCATTGTTTATTTTGACACTATTTTGGGGTTTTTGTAGTGGTGATTTTTTTGTCTGAACCGTGGATTGAGAGGATTTTTATGTTGTCTGAACCACGGATTGAGAGGATTTATTGGGATTTGATAGATTTTTAATTTGTCTGAACCACGGATTGAGAGGATTTTAGGGATTAATGGATTTTTATTTGTCCGGGAATAATAATTAATATTCCCGGACTTTTTTTGCATAAAAATATCTTAATCCTTATTACCGGACAAACATATTGATTTTAATTCCGGGTCAATTCGCATTGCCTGCATCAGGAATACTAAAATCCAATCCTGGTCATTGGCAAGCGGGTCGGCGAAACGTCCTGGCTCACCATTTACTGCGTCAGGATAAATATAGGCGCAGGTGGCACTGCCATCAGCATTAAACGAACTGAGGTTATTCAGTAATATATCTCTGCCGCGTCGGCGATAAGATTCATCTCCTGTTGCCAGCCAATAAAGATAAAATGTCCAACCTGTTGTTGCGCTCCAGTGATGCGGGAATACATCTCCCCAGGTTTCGCGTTTGCCAAACCAGTAGCCGTCCCAATGGCGTATAGCGATGTCATTAAGTCGGTAATCGGGTTGTCTGCCGCCGAATGCTTCTAAAGCCGGCAGCATCTCTTTTGCGCAATCGAGATATTTGCTGTCTTTGGTCAGCAGGTAGCATTCCAGTGAAATCAGCACTGCAGGCGATACGATGGTTTGTTCATAATTAACCTCGTGACGCGGCAGATTAAGTCCATTTTTTACTACATTATCACCATGTTGGCAGAAATTATTCAACAATTGGTCTGCTTCTGCTACCCGACCGGCAGCACGAAATGTATTAACAGCATCAGCAATTGGAAGTCCTATGGGATAAAAATGGTCTCCACCTTGTCGGTAATAGGCGCAAATTGTTTCAAAGCAGTCATCCAGATAGCAGTTTTCGCCGGTAGAATGAAATAATTCAAGATGCAGTTGAGCCACCCACGGAAAGTTGTAAAGTCGGTGACTGTCACCATCCACCTGTCCCAATACGGTGCCATCCGGCAGTTGAAGTTTTGTGCGAACGAAATTATGATAACGTGTAAGCGCGCTTTTAATATTGTCATCATCCCAATGACAAAGTGATTGTGCCAGCAACACTCCCATCCCTAATCGTTCGCGACTTTCGCTGAAGTCAGGGCGATGTCCACGTGGTAACTGCGATTCAGTCTCATTATCGTAACAGACAAAAGCACCATCGTATGGACTGGAGATGTCGTTTACCTGTTGTTTATTTAATATGAATGCTACGCGATTGCGAACAAGGTTGTGAATGTTATCAATTGCCTGCAAGCGAACCCATGTTTCGCGACCGGAACCATAAGTAACTTTCAGCGTTTGTTCACCAGCTTTTTCTACAGTATCTTCTATTGTTGCGGTTGAATCGCTCAAAGTAATTACCGGAGGATTGCCGGTAATATATGTATAGCGGTCAGCATGAACTTCAATGAAATTGGGGATAGCGCGCGCCTGCGCAAAGAAATCATCCCAACCTTGATGCCAGAACGAAGTCCAGGCAATGCGATGTACCTGTCCTGGTTGCAATACAAGGCCTGGTGTGTTTAACACCATACTTCCGCGCAGATTGGAACCGCCAAGCATTAGTCCGCGACCTTCTATACTGTATCCGCCGATATAACCATCTGTTAATACCATACCAAGGTGAGGGCCGGTGCCACCCATGCGCAAGCAGCAAGCATAAGTCGTGTTGCCGCCACACCACAAGTGAGCATTACAGCGACGTGTTATACAGGTGGCAGCATCAGGATAGTTGTCATTAAATGGGGTATACAGACCGATTCCCCAGATGGGTTGTTCTTTTTCAGATAGATTACGGAATTCAAAACTTTCATCTAAATGATTATCATTCATTATTCGGGTAACAGTAACTTCAATATTACCAACAAGATATTGGCTGACAGTAGTATTATTTTCAATTTTGATATTCTTTACTTGTTGCCAACGTTGCGGTCCATTACCACCCGGCACAGCCATGAATCCCAATCCCCAACCGTGCGAGTCGAGAAAAGTTGGATTTTCATCGCTGGTAGATACCCAGTTCATGTCATGCGGATCAGCCGGATGACTGAAATGGGCAATAGCGCCGGTGAACGGATGGATATTCAGTCGCCAATGCGCATTATTAAGGATTGGTAAGGTGATCTTCGGGTTTGTTTTCATAGAATTAACTCCATTACAGTTGCGCCCCAGGCGGGCAAGGTGACAGTGCTGACGATGCCTGTTTCAGTCAGCAGGTCGCGGGCTGGAGCGGGCAGTGTTATGCTTCGTTCCTCGCGGCCCCAGTTGAATAGGAAAAGATGATCACCGCGGTAGTGCGCGGTGATTGGGTTGGGTAGATCAGGCAGCACCGGCGCGATACCCGCATCTGCGGCGAGTCGCGGAATGAGCGTATCGAGCATCGTGGGTGTGCCGCGTGTTCCGAGGTAATAGACCCAGCCTTTGCCATGACGGCGACGGGTCAGGACCGGCCTTCCCGCATACCAGGTGCCGGCGTAGGTGGCGAGAACCTCGCAATCCTCGGCGTGCAGGAGTTCGCAGATGCTGCCGCCGCTTTGCCGACCTAAGCCAAGCGGGTCACTCGCCGCCGGAACTATTTCGATCCCGCCTTCGTCGGCGACGTCCATCTCTTCAGCCCAGACGCCGAAGAGCAAGTGCAGCGGCCCGGGCCGTCCGTTAGTGAAAGCCAAGTCATGCTCATTAACTACGCCTGTCGGCGCGGTGCAGAGCAGGATTCCCCCTCGCGCTACAAAATCGGCCAGTTGTTCCGCCTGGCCGGGACGCAACATATACAGGGCAGGCGCGATGATAAGCCGGTAGCCTTCGAAGGACGATTCGCAACCGATTATATCGCATCCGATAGAACGCCGCCAGAGCGGGCGGTAATGCTGGACGCAGGTTCCGGAGTAGTCCTTGTCGGTGTTGCGGGCGTGCTTGTACAAGTCTTGGTGCCAGCGCACTTCCCAGTCGTAGAGGATGGCAGCCTGCGCCGTGACGCGCGTGCCGGCCACCGGGGCCAGCGCGGCCAGATCGCGGGATAACCCGGCAACCTCGCGAAAGACACGCGTTTCGCCGTGTCCGACATGGCCGACCACGCTGCCATGGAAAGCCTCACAACCGCCAAGGCCAGAGCGCCACTGAAAATAGGCCACAGCGTCGGCACCATGAGCCACAGCCTGAAGGCCAGCCAAACGGTTGACGCCCGGTTCCTTTAAGCGCGAGACATTCCGCCAGTTGATGTTGCTCGGTGTGGATTCCATCAGCAGAAACGGTTGGCCGGCCTTGAGGCCGCGGTGAAGGTCGTGCAAAAATGCGACTTCGCTGGCCACCAGCGCATCCCCTTCCATGCCGTCGAAAGGACGCAGTTGCTCGTTGCCGTTGTTGCACCGGGTGCTGCCATGCCAGTCAGGATAGGCATCCCAGCCGATGACGTCGCAGACCTTGGCGAGGCGCGCTGAATCGAGTTCCTCGTAGAATCCCATCAGGTTGGTGGTCACCGGTCGGTCGCTGTATTCGCGCACCGCCGCCACTTCAGCAGTCATGAAGTCGGCGGTCTGGTCACTGACGAAGCGCTTCCAATCGAGAAATAGGCCGCTCACCGAGGCGTCAATGTAAGTGATCTGGTCGAAACTGTCGTAGGTGTGGCTCCAGAAGCGGCTCCACCAAGCGTGGTTCATGGCGTCCACTGTGCCGTATTTGTGCTCCAGCCAGGCGTGAAAGGCGGCGAAACAGAGCGGGCAATAACAGGCGCCGCCGTATTCGTTGCTGATGTGCCAGAGCGTGACCGCTGGGTGGCGGCCGAACCGGCTCGATAATTGACGGTTGATTGCCGCCACCTTGGCGCGGTAGAGCGGTGAGGTTGGGCAATGGTTATGGCGGCCCGCCTGATGGTCGCGGTGTCCTGTAGGTTGGCAGCGGCGCACTTCCGGATGAGCGAGAGCGAGCCAGTTGGGCTTGGCGCCGCTGGGGGTAGCCAGCCAAATTGAGACGCCTGCGGCGTGCAACCGGTCGATGATGTCCGCCATCCAGTTCAGGTCATACTGGTCCTCGGACGGTTCCAGACGGCTCCAGGCAAAGATGCCGAGTGCGACTGTATTAATGCCCGTCTGCCTCATAAGCCCGCAGTCGTTCTCCCAGATCCCGGGGATATCTTCCCACTGCTCCGGGTTGTAATCGCAGCCATGAAACAGGCCATTTGTACTCAAGATGTTTTTCATATGTTTATCCTTCGGTCGTGCTTAGCTGACAAACCGACGCATAGTCTTCCGGACCGAGAATCGCTTTGAGCATCGCCAGCACGTTTTCGACCGGCGTGCCCATCTGAATGGCGTGCGACGGCGCGGCAATGTAACCGCCACCCGCACCCAGAACCGACACCAGCTTGCCGCACTCTCTCGTCACTGTTTCACAATCGCTGTGTGGCAAAAGATGCTGCACGCTAATGGCGCCCTGGAAACTCAGTCGGCCGCCATAGGCTCCCTTCAGACGTGCCGGATCCATACCTGCGGCGTCCGTCTGCACCGCCTCCAGGGCATCGATTCCTGCATCAAGTAAGTCGGGAATGATGTCGAACACCGCGCCATCGCTGTGGATCAGGCAAAACGCCTGCGGTGCGCACTGGCGAACGGCATCGACCAGCCGCCGGTGGAACGGTTGCAAGACCGCGCGATACGCCTCCCGGGACATCAGCAAGTTTTGCTGGGTACCAAGGTCATCAGCCAGAAAGACCAGATCTATGCGGCCCGCGGCAGCCATGAGCGTTCGCCGCAAGCGGACTTCAAGAAAATCGGTGATATGCTCAAGCGCTCGTCTCACCAACTCCGGTTCAGCGAGAAGATTGACTAGGGCTTCCTCCAGGCCGGTCATCCAGCAATACAGCTCGAATGGATTGCCCGCGCTGAATTGGATGGCCCTCGTGCAGTCGGCAGGAAGAGTGGCAGCCAGCCCGGCGTAATCGAACCAGTTTGGATTGGGCCAGGGATAGGCGTCGATTGCGTTGAGGTCAACAGTTCCAGCCAATGGAAAGTCGGTAAACTCCTCGTAATGACCGGTGCCGTAGTCAGCGGATCGCACACGTATCCCCCATATACCGAGATCAGGGTCGGAGCATGGCGGCCCTTGATAGGCAGGGGCAACGTGTATCTTGTCATCCGTGAGCGCCTGCAACAGATCCCAATCGACACCCTGTCGCGCCAGGTGCGTGCGCAGCATAGTCGCCATCTCCGTCGTGGGTCCGAAACCCCATGAGAAAGGGACACGATCAGGCATCTCATGGCGTAAGGCCGCGAGGATACGATCCCGGGAAACCATTATATTATTCATACCGCTTCCTCTCTTGTGACACTATTGACCCTCATCAACGTTTGTTATAGCCTAATTTATACGACCGTATTCATCGGGATAACGGAGGGCAAATATCCCCACCGGGGACAGGAAACTGTCCACTTCCCTCGCCAAAAAGGGAAGAATCAAGCCGCGCCGCCTGCATCAGGAAAACCAGCGCCCAATCCTGATCGTTGGCCAGCGGGTCCCAGCGGCGCATGGGGTTCCCGTTCACCGCGTCCGGGTAGATATAGATGGCACGAGCGGAGCCGTCGGCGCGGAAGGCGCTGAGATTGTTCATAAGGATCTCGCGTCCGCGGCGGCGGTAGCTCTCGTCGCCGGTGGCCTGCCAGTAGCGCATAAAGACCCAGCCGGTCAGAGCACTCCAATAATGTGGGAAGGTGTCACCCCACATCTCGCGGCCTCCGAACCAATAGCCGTCCCAGTGGCGGATGGCGATCTCGTGGAGATGATGATCGGGCTGGCGGCCGCCGAAAGCCTCCAGGGCGGCCAACAGCGGCTGCACCTGTTCCAGGTAGCGAGGCTGGCCGGAGATGTGGTAGCAGTCGAGTACAATGGCAACCGCAGGCCCGATGATGGTCTGTTCGTAGTTGACCTCATGGGGTGGAATATTCAAACCAGTGGCGAGGATGTGGTCGCCGTGCGCCAGAAAGCACTGTCGCAAATGGGATGCTTCGCACGTTAGACCAGCCTTTTCGCAGGCGGCCAGGGTGTCAACCATGGGAATATTGATGGCATAAAATTTCTCTCCACCATGGGCGTAATAGGTTCTGAGTGTCTGGTAGCAGTCCAGGAGGAAACGCTTCTCTTCAAACGCGCGGTACATTTCCAGATGTAACTGGGCCACCCATGGGTAATTGTAAAAGCGCTCTGTGGTATCACGGACGCCGGCCAGTACCGTGCCGTCAGGCCGCTGAAGCTTGCTCCGCACGAACCGTTGATATAGCCGGGCTGCCTTCTCCGTATTCAGATCAGGCCAGCAATGCAGTGACTGGGCCAGCAGCACCCCCATGCCGATGCGTTCGG
>JBIJDE010000401.1:0-4890 GCA_044344305.1 Armatimonadota bacterium | reverse complement strand
GCTTGCGAATATTCTGGAGGAATTACAGTGTATTATATTAGCGATAAAGATTTTTAGAAATATTAGGCGGGGTTATAATCCCCGCCTTTTGATATATTTATCCTTTACGGTGATCGATAATGCGTTTCGCTTTCCCTTCACTACGTTCAATTGTCTTTGGTTCTACTAATTTAATCCTACAAGTAATGCTTAAAACGGAAGCTAATTCATTAGTAATTTTACGAGCAAGTGTCTCTAATGATCTGATATCATCTTTCAGCACAGATTCTGTCACTTCTACCCATACTTCCATTTCATCTAAAACACCTTCTCGTCTCACATGAATCTGATAATGAGGTGCAGTACCTTCTATATTAACAAGTACATCTTCAATTTGTGATGGGAATACATTGATACCACGAATTATTAACATGTCATCAGATCTTCCTGTCACTCTATCCATTCTTACAAGAGTACGACCACAACCACATGTTTCATAATTGAGAGATGTAATATCACGAGTTCTATATCTAAGTACTGGTGCTGCTTCTTTAGTCAAAGTGGTAACAACTAATTCACCTTTGCTGCCAGGAGGCAAAACTTCACAGGTATCAGGGTCAATAATTTCTGGATAAAAATGGTCTTCAAATATATGCATACCACTTTGGCACTCACATTCACTGGATACCCCCGGGCCAATTAATTCACACATTCCATATATATCAATTGCTTTTAAATTTAACTTCCTTTCTAAGTCATGACGCATAGCTTCAGACCATGGTTCAGCCCCGAATATTCCAACTCTCAATTTAATTTTGTCTAATATCCCCATCTCTTCTGCAACTTCAGCCATGTATAATGCATAACTTGGAGTTGAAGCAATCGCAGTAGAACCAAAATCTTCCATTATCATAACTTGTCGTTTTGTATTGCCTCCACTAATTGGGATAACAGTTGCTCCCATAGCCTCAGCACCATAATGAACTCCTAAACCTCCGGTGAATAATCCATAACCATAACAGACTTGTAATACGTCTTTTCGAGTTATTCCGGCACATCCCATGGTACGCGCCATAACTTCTGACCATAAATCAATATCATTTTTAGTATAACCTACTACTGTTGGCTTCCCTGTTGTACCCGATGATGAATGAATTCTTACTACTTCCTCTAAAGGAACAGCAAATAATCCAAATGGATAATTATCTCGATAATCTTGTTTTACCGTGAATGGGAAGTGTCGTAAATCTTCAAGTGAATGTAAATCAAGCGGAGTAACACCGTTATCATTACATTTTATACGGAATGCTTCTACATGATTGTAAACACGTGATATTGCATCCTTCATGCGTCGGAATTGCAAACTTTGCATTTCTTCACGACCCATGCATTCATACAAAGGGTTATAAATTGTAGACGATTTCATGATTTAACTTCCCCTGATAATATTATTTACAGATTTCTCTTCCACAATTGAATGCAGCTATATTAATATCTATAAATTTCGGTTTTACTAACTTATTAATAGCTTCTTCCCAACAGCCAATAGGCAACTCAGATTTTTCAGCTAATACACCCATCATTACACTATTTACTGCACGTGGATTACCGACTTGATTTGCAATATCTAATGCATCAATAATTATTGCACCTGGTGCTGTGGTAACTATATCAACCTCAATATTTTCAGGATATTGGGCAGTACCATAAGTTACAGATGACGGTATTATTATCTGGCGATTTACAATTGCCAATCCACCCGGTCGCAATCTTTCTATGCCACGTAATCCTTCAAGTAATTCAAAAGCTAATACGAAGTCAGCACCCGGTAAAGGAATTAATGGTGAATTGACTTGAGAGCCATATCTTACTTCGCTAACTACACTGCCACCACGTTGAGACATACCATGGACTTCAGATGCCTTAGCTTCTAAGCCGGATAATCGTGCTGCCATGCCGATAATATCACCAGCCAGCACAATTCCTTGTCCCCCTACCCCGCAAATTAATATATTCGTTGTATTCATTTTATTTCCTGTTAAATAATCGTATCAGTGTTATCTGAAACTTGTTCAATGGCGTCAAACTTGCACATTTGCTTGCAAACTTGACATCCAGTACACAATAATGGATCCATTTGTGGACGTATTCTTGATTTACCATTTACATCTACAGCAACTTTGCTTATTGAAGGGCAACCAATTGACAAACACGCGCCACAGTATTTACAATTTTCTGGAATGACTTGTACCTTAGGATATTTTTCATGCGGAATTAACATACATGGCCTGTTAGTGATAATTACTGAAGGACCATCATGCTTTAATGCATGATTCAAAGATTTCTCAACAATAGGAATATCATAAGGGTCAATAACGACAGCATCAATAACCCCTAATGATTTTACCAAAGATAATAAATCAATATGAGGTGCTTGTTCACCTGATAATACTTTTCCAGTACCAGGATGATCCTGACGTCCAGTCATTGCCGTTGTTCCATTATCTAATATAATTAGAGTACCTTTAGATCCGTTGTAAACCATATCCAGTAATCCGGTCATACCAGAGTGCAGGAAGGTAGAGTCTCCAATAACTGCGACAACAGTTGACGGATCAACTCCAGCTTTTTCCATACCGTGCGCTATTCCAATCGACGCCCCCATACATACACAGCTATCCATTGCCATTAATGGTGGCATAACACCTAAAGTGTAACAACCTATATCACCACTGACGATTAATTTCATACGTTTTAATGTTCTAAATACTCCTCTGTGTGGACAACCCGGACACATTGATGGAGGACGTACTGGTAATGTTGTTCGCTGTGATTCTATAGGATTTGCCACCCCCATTCCTACAGCAACAACTGTTGGAGTAAACTCTCCACAAATTGGGAATCTTTCTTTACCTATACATTTTATACCAGCAGCTTTTAATTGTTCTTCAATAAATGGATCTAACTCTTCGATAACAAACAATTTTTCAATATTAGCTGCAAAATCAGTAATAGTTTTCATAGGAAGTGGCCAAACTGCTCCTAATTTTAAAATCGAGGCATTTGGCACAGCATCGCGGACATATTGATAAGATATTCCACTGGTAATTATTCCTAAAGATTTATCACGATATTCTACTTGTGTTAAGTTAGAAGTATCAAAGTAATCTTGTAGTTTTATCGTTCTTTCCTCAACAAATAGATGTCGCCGTTTTGCATTAGCCGGTACCATAACATATTTCATTGGATTATCTATTGGTTTAGTTTCAGAATCGCTTGATTTTTGTGACGGTCGAACTGTACTTTTCCCATGAGATAATCGTGTAGTAGTACGCAGTAAAACTGGAGTATCAAATTTTTCAGATAATTCAAATGCTATACGAGTAAAATCATAAGCTTCTTGTGAATCTGATGGTTCTAACATTGGAATTTTTGCAGCACGAGCATAGTGTCTACTATCTTGTTCGTTTTGAGAAGAATGCATACCCGGGTCATCAGCGACCAAAATCACTAATCCACCAGATACACCAGTATATGAAACTGTAAATAATGGGTCTGCAGCTACATTCAGACCGACATGCTTCATAGTAACTAATGCTCTGCCACCACCGTATGAAACTCCAACTCCAACCTCCAATGCTACTTTTTCATTTGGTGCCCATTGTGCATTAGCATTTTCAAGGGTGGTAAGATTTTCCAATACTTCAGTACTGGGTGTGCCGGGATAACCGACACCTAAAGCTACTTTGGCATCACGAGCCGCCAATGCAATTGCTGCATTACCTGTTAAAATTGTATCCACTTATATCAAACTCCCTTTTTATTATCTTATTATGTGGGTAAATTCGTCAATAGTGCATTGACAAAATTCCAGAAGAACTCTATGATTTGCATGTAATTATGCAATTATCGGAGAAAATATGAATACCGGCTCAATACATGATTTGTTAGAATTAGCATTAAAGCATCGCGCATCTGATGTTATTTTAAAGTCAGGAATGACCCCTGCTTTTAGAATTGATGGAAGGGTTAGAATTCCTTCGGGTCCTCCCCTATCTCCAAAACAAGTTTTTGAATTATGTGAAGAAATAATTGATGCTTCAGGACGTGATTTATTATTAATGCTCGGAGCTGATGATTTAAGCATTGCAGATAAGCATACTGATGAATTAATGAAAAGAATTGAGAGTGGCGATGAAATAGATATTGACTTTACAATAGCTGAATTAATGCGGGTAAGAGCTAATATCTTTAAACAACGAAATACTTATGGCGCAACTTTAAGAATTATTCCATTGAAACCATATAATTTCACAGAATTGCATTTACCTGATCATTTGAAAGATTTGTGCAAATTAACTCAGGGTATGATAATTGTTACTGGACCAACAGGTTCAGGTAAATCTACTACACTTGCCGCCTTGCTTCAACATATAAATGAAACGCGCGAAGCAAATATTGTTACAATTGAAGATCCTATTGAATATATTTTTCAAGAAGGAAAATCTGTAATTCATCAACGTGAAGTCGGGCAAGATACCAAATCATTTGCTTCTGGATTAAAATCTGTTTTAAGACAGACTCCAGATGTTATTTTGATAGGTGAAATAAGAGATGCGGATTCAATGTCTGTTGCTTTAAATGCAGCTGAAGTTGGACACCTTGTATTAACCAGTCTTCATACTACTTCTGCACCCGCAGCTATAGATCGAATTTTACATGTATTCCCTCCTGAGGATCAACCTTTTATTCGTTTACAATTATCTGCTGTTTTAGGTGGAATTATTTCTCAGAAATTAGTTCCTAAGGCAAGTGGTGTTGGACGATTACCAGCTGTTGAGGTAATGAGAAACTCGCCTACAATTAAGAAAATAATTGAAGACGGTGCATTGACTGAGCTATATGTAGCAA
>JBIJDE010000400.1:0-4894 GCA_044344305.1 Armatimonadota bacterium | reverse complement strand
GCTCAGCGACCGGTCACTGAGCCTGTCGAAGTGACCTTAAGCGAAAGTCCTGTAATTAATATCTACCTAAAATCATGACTTTATTTAATTCGAATTTAATGGCTAACGGCTTACAATCTAAAAACTACTTACCTAATTCCATAGGAGCGTAATTCCAGATGTTATGTCCCCAACTCAGCACTGGGAATGGGGCGATAGGGGTGAAAACATCGCCGTTTAAATCCATACGGGCAATGATGGAGTTGATGATATCACCGGTTTTGGGTTCGATACCGGCGTTATATGACGGCAATTCTTTAAATGGTACAGCGACTTCTACGATATATTTTTTATCTTTGTCATCAGATTTGCCTACTGTTCCGTCAACTTTGGTACCGATTTTTAAATCTTTGAAGTTTTCTCCTGCGCGGGTTACTGAACCCCAGTTATTCAATTTTTTAATATTCAAACCATCGTAAATAGAGCCGGTTGCGCCGATTACCAGTTCCCAATATTCAGCTTTCTTAAATTCAGGCAATAGAAACACTTCAACGCAGTCGTATTTGAACGGCATGCCGTCGCGGGGAAGAGTAGGGGCAATAATATCTTCATCTTCGCAGTCAAATGCAAAATAGAGATTATTCTTATCCCAGGCTACTTTCCATGTTGTAGCTGGTTTTGTTAATAGCTCATTTTTATTATATGAGTATGATTTTGTTAATGTTAGTGCTTTTGCCCATATAGCATCGTCCAGTTTTCCATCTATTACCGGTGCTACTGTCGCAAATGGTACTACAACTTTCTCTGGCTTTGGCCAGGTCGGGCCTTGTTTTATTACATCGTACATGCCAGTTGCCATACCACGGGCATCATCAAGGCTTTTCTGTGTTACCTTGGTATCGCTGCTTAGAATTTTAAGGCAATAATTCGGCCAATCATTCATCAGGAAATTTGCCTGTTCCTGCGCAGGGGTTCCCTGTGCAGCTTTTGCTGCCGCAATCGCTTTCGTTGCCAACTCTTTATCAGCAGCAGTTGGGGCAACTAATTCGACGACTGTTTCTGTTTGCGCCAAGGCAAACAACATAGTGAAAGCAAGTATCCCGTAGATACTAATCAATCTTTTTATCATGGTAAACCCCTTTTATAAATTAGACAGCAGCTACCCCGCCGGATTGTTCAGCTTTTATCATGGCATTGATTATTTTCAAACCTGCCACAATTTGTTCAGGACTTATTTCATTGGTAAACTTTTCTCCGTTGACAGCTTTATAGAAGTTCTGCCATTGGTAAATACCGCTAGTTTCGTTTAATTCAACGTTATCAACAACTTTACGTTTGTTGTTATCTGACTGGATTAGTGTTAATTCGCAGGAAGCATTCTCGTTGCGGCCTGGGCCAACATTGCGATAAATAGTGCCATTCTCAAAGTTCAATGTCAGGCTGTTACGGTAATAATCGCCATCCAATACGCAGAATGAAGCGTAAATATTTGCCAATGCACCGGATTTAAATTGAATACCGAGTTGCGCATTGTCTGGTGTCGGTCTCCCGGTGAATATTCGCGAACTTAACAGATTTACGCGTACTGCCTCACCAAATATTGGCACCAAATCGTTAATCAGGTAAATGCCCAATCGGAAAATCGGAGCAACCGGGCAGCGGGTAGGGTCGTCATACCAGCTTCCATCTTCTTTTTCACGATAAGACACCCATACATCAGTACGACAGCCAACAGCAAGTCCAAGGTTATATGTCTCTTTCCATTCAAGTATCTTCGCAATATCCGGGCTTGGCAATGGGGCAGGGGAGTTTAAATGAAGTACTCTTCCCTGTTTTTTTGCTTCATATAATACTGCTAATGCCGCATCAGTATCTAATTCAAATGGTTTGGTGGTCATCACATCTTTGCCGGCATTGATAATTTTGCTTAATAATTTAGCGCGCCCATTTGGCCCGGTAAATAGCCCAACTACTGGAATCTCCGGGTCAGCAAGTAGTTTATCGATATCGTCATATACCTTTGCACCAGAATCACCTACCAATGCGGTTGCTTTATCAACATCAATATCACATAAAGCGGCGACAGTGAAATATTCGCTGCCGGGTCCAGTGCGGATTTGTTCAACGATGTGCCGGCCAAAATTAAGTCCGATTATGCCAATAGGAATCTTTTTCATTACATCTTCCTTCTAACCGGTCACTGAGCTTGTCGAAGTGACCAAATAACAACATTTCTAAACACCAAGAGTTTTCAGTATTTCTTGTATAGACAACTTTGCACCGCAAATGACTTCATCTGCCGCGCCATAATAAACTGTTATGGTATCACCATCTACGATATGGCCATTGGTGAATACGACATGGCCAAAGAATCCAGTTTTTTCGTAATCTGCGGTCGGTTCCATTATTGGTTCTTCACTGCGCGCTATCACCTTACTTGGGTCATTCAGGTCGAGAAGCAATGCACCCAGGCAGTAGCGTTTGCCATCGCTACCGTGGTAAATTTCCAGCCAGCCTTTTTCAGTACGGATAGGGGCGGCACCCGCACCAATTCGTTCGCTGTCCCACATGCCCTTACGAATTCGGGCAATACATTGATGGTTGCCCCAGTTTTGCATATCCGGAGAACTTGCCAACCAGATGAAGTTACCACCTATTCCCAACCCACTGGGACGATGCAAGCAGTAATATAGATTATCAATTTGTTCAGTAAAAATAGCGCAATCCTTGTTATGTGGAGGAATAATCATCCCAATGCGCTTGAAGTTTTCCCAATCGGTGGTTTCAATACAACCTACGCCTACACCATTGCCGGAAACGGCCGAGTAGGTAAGGATATATTTGTCGCCAATCTGTGCTACCCGGCAGTCTTCAATGCCGAATGATTCAAGGTTACCTTCACCGATGAGAGTAGGTACAGATTCGGCGAAAAAGTTTATACCATCATCGCTCCATGCCAATCGCAGATGTGACAATGTGGTGAGATAATCCTCGCCTTTCCAGGTAAATAGGCGTGGATCAGTAATTTCTAACTCCGGGTCTTCGCGTGAAACGGTAACTATACTCACGCCGGCGAGGGAAGATGGGTCAATTACCGGGGTGCTGACGGATGTCTCGCTTTGCGGTGGTCTTTCCGCTACCCGCAATAACAAACCTGTGCGTCCTTTATATTGAAACGCACCGGGATTAAGCAGGCATTCAATCTTCAATCCATCTACAGATGGTACAACATCAGCAGGACGAAGAATTGGATTATTAGCGAAACGTTTTGCTATGTCAGGCATATAAATTTACTCCAAGTTGTTATGGTAATATCAAATTTTTACAGTTTTAAAAACCGGTTTAACAAGTTTAATATCTGCTTAACCAATTATGCCGAAAAGTAATGATAATGTCTACATATTTAATAGGCTTGTCTTGAAATAAGGAATAGTCTAAAAGATACTATTATTTATTTCAAGACAAGTCTAATATTAAAATGGCGATGTCATCATATTTATTTGACATCGCCATTGAGTTATTTAGTTTTTGGCTGATTAGTAATCGCCAAATTTTAATCCGTCCCAGAATGCAGTATCTGTTGTTGATATTGCTAATTTTACACTGGCGGGACTTTTCCAATCACTGCCGGTTCCAGGGGCTATTTTAACAGTCGGTTGGATTCCGACGGAACAATAAATACCATCACTTGTCGCTGTTATCGAAAAAGGAGTCCATTTATTGCAATATTTTGGCCAATCAGTTTGATATTTATTTGGAAAAACTTCAGTGTCAGCAATAGTTGAATTAAATTTTATTGTTAAAGTACCTTCATTTGAACTGGGAGTCATGATATATCTCCAAAATCCCATCTGAACAATACTTTTAGGCGTTGCATTATTATCATAAATTGTAATTGACTGTAATAAATTATTTTGTGACATGGAGGGTATTTCAATCATTCCTGATATTACCCAGCTTTTAATAGTTGAGGAATTATTTACAGGAATTATCGTTCTTGTTAGTGAAATACCTGTATTGTTCCCTTTCATTTGCAGGCATGGGGGTGGGTAACCATCACCAGTGGTTATGTCTGCAAATTGCGGAGGATAAGTGAAGTTATCAACAACAGGATTTCTTGTCCAACCGAATTTTCCATCTTCAATCATTGTAGAACGACCAAAACCGGCAAATAAATCCATAGTTGGGTATAGGAAGTTGAATGCAGTATCACCTTTTATCGTTTCAACATGTCCATCTACATAAGATGATATCAATTGATTTGAATGTCGAATAGCAATATCTGATGATGATTTCAAGATATAGTCCGTTGAACTGGAATCTGCGGTCATGACAGCATCGGATGGTGCATCTATTGACGATTGGGAAATACCTGACATGCTAATATTATATCCATAGGCATTTGTAATACTTGCACCGGCGGTTGGACAACGCAAAATTGCCGGGTCAAGTGCAACTGCTTGCCATGCCTCAGATGCTGCCGGGAAACGACTGTCATGGTCCTGGGCATACATTTGATAGGATACGGATATTTGTCGTTGATTGCTTGAACAGGTAGTCTGACGTGCTTTCTCACGTGCCCGGGCAAATACCGGGAAGAGTATGGCGGCGAGGATTGCAATAATGGCAATCACGACCAGCAACTCGATTAATGTAAAACCCATTTTTTTATGGATATTTATTTTTTTCATTATTCTTACCTCAAATTTATTTAGAGAGAATTACTTCTCGAACGCCAACATCATCCCGTTTCCGTTGCCACCACCACCACTTGTTTCGCAAACCATAGTAATATTTGTGTTGGGGCGTATTGGCATTATACCAACTACAGCGTTAGCATACGTTGGAGCAGGGACGCTACCTGTTGACATAGAACCATAAGCACCAGGAGCGGAATTTGTTAAACCACCATCAT
>JBIJDE010000399.1:0-4902 GCA_044344305.1 Armatimonadota bacterium | reverse complement strand
GAGCCCGGCTGATTTCATTTAATCTATCATTTTACCACTTGCCAATCAGGAGATTGGCGTTCCCTGGTATACATATTTTGACAATACCACTATCAAAGAATGTTCCATAACCAGATAAATAAAATCGGCAGAGTCACTGGTGAAAAGCCTAATTTTTGCAGTAATATTTAAAAGAGTATGGGGTGGGATTGAGTGGGAAAATATATTAGTCAAGAAACTCATCTGTTCTAATCTGTAATAAATATTTTTCCAAGTTTCTTCTCATTAAATCATGAAAAATTACAAATCGGAAGATTAGTCCAAGTTTTGCATTACTTTTATTAATAATTGTATTCAAAATTTCATGATAACTTGGGTACCACAAAATTTTCATATATAGATTTTCTATATCAGTAGCAATCTTAAGATAACCGAAATAGTAATCCATTTTCTTTATTTCATCTATATTTATTTTCACACTATCGACCCTCGTGGTGAACTCAACAATATTATTCATTTGAAGTTTTATACTGATAACAGCATTATTATGAGATGCAGACATTAACCGAATCAATAAGATATCAATTATTAATACACCAGTAATCATACTCCATTTATAGACTAATAAAATATTAAGGGAGAAAATATATATTACAATGACTACACTTAATGTTATTACCAAAACTATAAATACGAAAAACATAAATGAATTTGCAACATCAACAAATGGATTTATATCTTTATCCTGAATCACCTCATCAGTGTCAGATTCTGCTCCTATTATAACTGTCGGTTTGCTGCTTTTAGTCATTTTTCATCTCGTAAGTTATCGCCGACATTACTCATTATTTCCGCCTTATATCTATGATTATACACCAGTGAATGAAGGCTTGCAAGGTAAGATATTCGGTTGATTAGGAATTTTCCAATATGAAATTTACAGCTATATTTTCAATTTAAAAACTGACAATGTGACATTTAACTAACACAACAGAATTTTTTTTCATTCTCCGTGAGGTGGTCAGAGCGTCTCGCTCGGAAAACGGATGAACTGGAAATAAAATTCCAGCGTTTAAT
Organism: Armatimonadota bacterium; assembly: GCA_044344305.1. Taxonomy (GTDB): domain Bacteria; phylum Armatimonadota; class Hebobacteria; order CAIYQO01; family CAIYQO01; genus JBAXQQ01. The sequence continues at coordinate 3,846 of JBIJDE010000399.1, read as the reverse complement.
ATTTTCTTGCGCAGTAGGCGTCACCGAGACGGTGATGCTACGTTTTCTCTCTTCAAAATCGTGTACAGGCACGAATACTGTATTTTCTGGTAATTGAAAGCAAGATTATCATCGCAGTATTCAAGCCAGTCCCCTTACTCTGCCATAACTCCCTCCGTCACTGCGGTGATACCTCCCTCAAAAGGGAGGCATAATTTGCCATTTGCCATTTACAATTTTCTCTCCTCACTCTTCAGAGTTTCAACTCTCCCCATAGACCCGGTGTCAGCATTATTTCGCTGGGGACATCGCTGACTATGCCGGTTGCCTGGTTTGCCCAGTAGGTGCGCACCATGGTGGCGGCTCCACTGGTGTCGGCGGACAGGATGCCGAAGTCGGCTTTATAGCTGCTGCCGGCTTGTGGGGTAAAGCCGAGTTGGGTTAATGGCACGATAACTTCGACGGCGTAACCTTTTGCATTGCGGGTTATGCCGATATTAGCGGGGTCGAGTTGAATTATTTTGTCGACGTATTCAATTCGCGATGGGGATGCAAAGCCGGTTTTGTCGGCCGCAGCAGTGCCGGGAACGCGATGTTTGTATAGCACGCCAATGGGTTTACCTTTATACATGGTAATCAGCAATCGCTGGTCGCCAGGCACCGGGGTGGTTCGCGTTGGATTCGCCTTGGGGTCGATGCCGATTTGCATATCTACCGAGTCACCGGTTTTAAAGAGCATATTTGGATCATCGCCGGCATTGCGCATTGTATTGTTGTTATCTACCTGGAACGCCAGATAGATGTTTGCCGCATCTTTTGCGACAGCGAATGAACCGCGGTTGCCGATGGCGGTGAATTGTTCGGGTTTCCATTCTGCCAGATTGCCATCGGGTTTTATTGGTGTTGTCATATCTGCGGGAGTAATAATTTTGGGTATTTCTTTCTGTGCGGCAGCGATAGCCTGGCGAGTATAATAAGCCTCTGCATCCAGAATATCTTTGTCAGTTACTTTTATTGTTGTTTGCTGTCGTTTCATAGTTTCCAACCCGGTTAATTCGGCGATGCTGTTGTGGTTGTGACCCGCCACCAGGTAATATTTTCCATCGCTGGTGTGGAAATAACCGCCGCCGAAATGTTCTTCACCCAGGGTTACATTATCCAGCGACATGCCGCGTTCCGCTACCGGGAAGTTCCAACTGATGGTGCCGGGTTCGCGATAATCATGCCATACCGTGGCGGCAAGAATACCATCGCCAGAGAATAAGTACCATGCACCTTTGTTACTGCTGATCATGAATGTCTCGCCAATGCCGGCAACATCTTCCATGCCGACGAAACCGAATCCACCGATCATCTGTCCGGGTTTTGGCGATGGTGCAACGTGAGAATCATGAACACCGACCCACTGTTGCGGATAGGTCCATGCTGTTTTACCGTCAGCATTCAATGCGGTAACAGGGCGACCATTTACAATGATGCGGTCTTTGCTGTCTACGGCGGCAGCATAGATATTCTCTACCGGGAAATTTATTGGTTTAACGTCAAATGGTTTGTAAACCGGTGCGCCGCAAGCGGTGTATGATACTGGCGATAATAAGCGTCCGCTCAATTGCACTTGCAGCTTTTTATTTACATAACTTGGCCAGTAAGTGCTGTCCAGGCGAATACCCGGTTCACTGACAGTAACTTCTACCGGTTGTGGAATACCGTCGCCATTCTGGTCGCTCCATGTGAAACTGTAGGAGTTTAACGGTTTGCCAGCCAGCATTTTCGCAATGGCGGCGTCATCTTTGAATGGTCCCCAATAATCACAATTGCCGATTACTGTTAACGGAATCACGCGGTCCTTTCTGAACTCGCCGACCATGAATAATGGACTGCCCATTGATTCCGGATCGTTAACCATATATTGTTTGTTATTCAGATAAACGGGATGATTTACATATCCGCCGCTAAGTGCCGGTTGGGTGCGGGATAAGATGTTTTTCACACTCCATTTTCCGGTTTTCCAATCCAGCGAGAACTCCATCCCTTCATAATAAAAACGTGATTTATCAGGACTATCGATAAACCCGCCAGCACCGTAGCGTGCCGGTCCAATTAATTCATTAAGGAATTTACCTTCGGTTGTCCACACAGATGTGCGTTTTGGTTGATAATCAGACTCTGCCACCCATAAATGACCACGGCTATCGATTGATATCCCTTGAGGGTTGGCAATACGGTTACGATCGTATGTTCCAAGGACTCTGCCACCAGGTGTGCATAGGGATTTTTGCGGGATATAATCTGCAGAGAAAACCTTTATAACATTAGTTTTTCCGTCAGCAACGTATAGATTTCCTGCCGGATCAAAAGTTATTCCACGTGGGTCATCCAAACCTTTTTCAACCAATGGTAAGAGCTTGCCGTCTGTCAGGTTAACGCGTACCACCTGTTTGCCGGATACAACAGTAAGGTTTCCATTATTGTCGAAATGCGGGAATTTCGGTGATGGTACAGCGATGTTTCGTTCCCATTTGCCGGTGGCGATATCAACCATACTGATTCGTTGGGATGGTACTTCGGCGTTTGCCGGGTCGCCATCAAGGTGTTGCAGAACAAATAGTCCACCCAAACTGGCGCGATTGGTCTTGCCGCCAGTGGTTGACGCGATATCAGCGTTTTCATTAACCAGGGGTTCTACTATTCGTACGCGAATAGCACGGGTAATAACATCTTTGCCAGCGTCAAAATAATCATCATTGTAATTAACACGCCAGCGAACTTCTGGCTTAACCTCACCTATTTTCTGCCATGAGGTATCTGCGGCTTTTGCAGGATCGTCAGTGGCTACCCCGATGAAAACATCAATCTCTGCTCTTTTAGCAAAGAAATTCAAGAATGCCAATCCACGGAAGGTTTTTGATTCTGGCCAGGTGGCTATTAATGTGGTCGGTTCAGCAACAGTAATTGGTTTGTTATCCAATGCTGCACTCCATGTGCCGATAGATGATATTTGCCCCGATGACGCGGTAAGTACAGCACCTGGTAAAATGTTGGCAAATCTCCGATTAGTTATCATTGCACCCATCAGTGAACCGCCAAATGGTCTGGTGATATTCTCATCTTTTCTGCCAATATAGGTGAACCGCAATGCTCGTGTAGTCATATTTGCCGGTGCTGTATATACATACATGCCAACATTTGGAACAGCAAAATAATATGGTTTTTCCTTGGGCATAATAGCTGAACTGATGGGTATCCAATCATTTTCATTTGCCGTGTTGCCGGGATAAACTGCGTCTGGTTTTAATGCGCTGATTGTTAAATTTTGCGGAGTTATGATGGTTCCTATCGGTTGGGGATTATTGAATGCCAGTCGCAGATATTTTGTATTGATATCCACAATATCTGTTCCCCAACTTCCGCCGGATGGTACTGCACCCTTCGTACGCAGCAGTGCAAGCACTGTATCGATGCTGGTTTTATTAAGGGTACTGTTTTTCTGGTCAACATTCGCAGTTGCTATTGCGGAGCGCAGCCATGAGTTTGGCTCTTTGTTGAATGCAACGTACAACTTGCCATCACGGGCAGCAATGCCAGATAAACCACCGGTAGGGGTACTGCCGGTATCGAATACCAGTTGAGTAACCCGCCGCCATTTGTAGGTGGTTGGGTCTATCTCGTGTATCATCAATCTATCACCGATCCATCCACCCTCGCCGGATGAATAGACTTTTTTACCATCATTGGTCAGGAACCCGGCACCGGCTGTTTCCAGCCATTTAGTTCCCCATAATTTATTGCCATCCAGGTCGCAGGCTAAAATGGTATGGCCTGACTCGGCTATCACCGCACCGATAAATGTCTTATCGCCGATACTGG
>JBIJDE010000397.1:0-4913 GCA_044344305.1 Armatimonadota bacterium | reverse complement strand
ATATAACAAAGCATTATCTACCAGTGAAAGGCTTGCATTGGAATCCAATTGGCGTACTCAATACGGTTTCTAATAATTTCATAATCTAATCTACAAAGGAGGACGCATCATGCGATGCAATCATTCACCCACTAAAGGGTTTACCTTAATTGAATTACTGGTAGTAATTGGCATTATCGCCATTTTAGCAGCAATACTTTTCCCGGTATTTGGCCGGGCGCGAGAAAAAGCGCGACAAACAACCTGCACCAGCAATCAACGTCAAATTGCCGTATTAATGCAGATATATGCACAGGATCATGAAGAGTGTCTGCCTGCCGCCAGTACCGTGTGGAGCAATATCACAAGTGACCCGCAGTTGACCATTTGCCCCACCCAGGGACAAAACACCCCAAACGCCTATGTATATTTCAATACTGTGGCCGGTCTTTCGTTGGGTGAAATTGTTTCACCATCTGATGTGGCACTTACCGGCGAAGGCATGCATACGGCAACACCACCCATCGGCGTCATCCCCGAAACATTCGAAAATATCGCTTATGGTAACGCCGACCTTGACTATATGCGTCATAGCAAAAGCATGATTTGCTCATTTGTTGATGGCCATACCACCATGTCATCCCCCAGTGGCGCGATAGGAGCGTCGTTGTGGCTTTCCGGAACTTTCGGCCTAACCATCAACGCCGGAACAGTAACAAATTGGGCGGCGATATCCGGCAACCAAAATGGAACAAAACCGAGTTATATGACTGCCCCTACCTACACACAGGACGCCACTGGCGTTATTATGAATGGCATGCCTTGTGTGTATTTTGATGGTGGAACAAATGGTTTAGTAACCACCTATCTTCAGCCACCTTTAAACTATACTAAGATAGCAGTTTTTCAAATTCCATCTACAGCAGTAGCCCCTACGAGATATAATCGTGGTGCAATACTGGCAGTAAGCAGTTGGGGTGAAGGTATTGAAGTTGATAATAATAAAAAGATATTTTTCGAACATCAAGACAATGCATCATCAGGACACAGAATCACAACTACCGGCACTTATTTCGATGATAAAACCCACATTGCAGTAGGAAGTTGCGACGCAAGTGGTGTTATGAAACTCTGGGTAGATGGTACCTATATCGGTACTACTACAACACCTCCAGCAAAGACATATTATGCATATCCGAATATAGCACCGGCATCTGTCGGAGGCGGTTATTTTAATACTTGCTGGAATGGTTATCTCGGCGAAGCGTTAATATTTAATCGCGCAATCCCGGATGGTGAAAGAAAATTGTTAGAAAAATCAATGGCGGCACAATACCGAATTACTCTTAACTAAATATTGTAAATTGATTCGTTTAAAAGTCATTTCTACAGGAACACTAATCAGTCGCTATCCTATAGAAGTGACTTTTACGCTAAGTTGTTGAAATTAATAGATGGAGACAAGATGACTAATTTCCAGATATCTTCGCCAGTATACCTGCATATTAATGGCTATTTAAATACTGACAAATGTTATGGTTACGCTATAAATGAAATAACACGTTTGCTGGCACGTGGCGATGTGCAATATTCAGTGATAAAAACCTTACCGACTTCAGATATCCGCACCGTACAAATAACCAGTGATACCAGATTGCCGGATTATGAAACACCTGAATTAGATAATATGGCATGGGATGGTTATCATATATCAGTTACCGGGAATTCTATCATTCTTTCTGCCAGGTCTGCCAAAGGGATATTGAATAGTGTTTATGATATAGCAGAGCGTATGGGGGTTCTATTTCTGTTACCGGGAGAAGATGGAGAATGGATGCCGGAAGATGGTCTTAAAGCTATCCCCGTTGGAGAATACGAGATGAATCCGCGTTTCCCTTACCGTGGTGTATTCTGGGAACCGTTGGATACAAAAGATTATTCTGTTGAAGAATGGTTACGTTTTTATGCAAAACTACGTTTTAATTCATTATCAAACGAGATAACAAATCGTGAATTGTGCCAACAATTGGGTATAAGGTTAGAGATTGGTGGGCACGGTTTATCAAATTTACTTCCCCGTGAACTTTTTGACAAAAATCCTGAATATTTTCGATTGGCGCAACCTGAAGATTTTTGTGGCAAACGCGTAAATGATTCCAACCTGTGCGTCACAAATCCGACAGCCAAACAAATTGTACAGGAAAATTATCGGCAATTACTTGTCAAAGCCGATGGTGCCTATGCCATACATGCCTGGGCCGATGACCTTCCGGCAGGTGGATGGTGTCACTGCCCATCCTGTCGTTCGTTGACACCGGAAGACCAGTCAATGCTCGCGATGCGTATGTTAGCCAAAGTTGTTCAGAATACAGAAACACCATTCAAAGTACCAGTAATCGCTTACCATGATACCTTATTCCCCGGGGAGATGATTCCACCATTACCGGAAATGTTTCTGCTTTTTGCGCCGCGTGAACGATGTTATGGACATGCGTTGGATGACCAAACCTGCCCGCGAAATAAGCATTATCTGCAAGCACTACAAGCATGGATTAAATTGTTCGACGGCATTGATGACGCCCATACCTTTGAATATTATTTTGATCAGATATTATTCCGGGGAATGTATCCATATCTGCCGGATACAATATTGAGCGATATGGCAGTATACGCTGATAACGGTATCGAATCGCACATGTCATTACAGGTTGCCGGACCTACCATAGCACCGGAATATAATATGTTGTTATTTGCCCGGGCACATTGGGATTCCGAATTAACTGCCATTGAATTCGCCGGATACCTTGCCGCCAGAATATCGCCATCACTCACCAATCCATGGGAACGCTATATTAATAAACGCGGTGTCATATTCCAGTCTGTTTGCCGTATGTGTGACTATACGACATCAAATATGCTGGATTACAGATGGTTGCCGGAAAACAATTTACCATTTGGCACAGAGATGGCCACATGTTATGCCCGGGCAGCACAGGAATTAGCATTTGAAGCCGATATGCTTGCAAACGCGATATCACCATTATTGCCGGAACGGATGAAGATACTTATCGGTAAAGAAGTTGGACGCGCGCGGTTTGAAGCGACAGAATTACAGGTGATGGCACACCAACAACAGGCAATGAATGGTATCGGCCATTATTTCACCACAGACGACCAGCAAAGCCTGACAGACGGCGTACGAGCATTGGAAATGGCAGTGAAGATGTTGCAAAATGCACGTATTCGTGCAGAAGAAGCCAACATACCTGTTTCATCATGGTATTACAACAATATTAATGGCTGGTTAGAAAAAGAATTCAAATCAAAAATATCATTATTTGGCGCAGATAACAAATGATTATATAAACAGAACTTTGCCTATTCAACCTGTACCATTATCGCTTCTTTACACCGGATATAGGTGAGTACTGCGCCACGGTCACCGGTTTGTACAGTAGCAATTCCTTCATCACTGCCATAAAGTAACCAATCAATTAAATTATCTTCTGTAACAGTTTTTAATGCGCGTTTTCCGACTGCGGTGGTAATACATGCATGGCCTGTAATGGACCCTATCTGCAACAGTCCCGCACATGTAACCTGTATGCTGTCATCGGTAACAGTAACATCTGTAAGTGATTGTGACCCCAGCAAAGCAAGACCACGTTTGGCACATACGTAATGCCCCAGAAAATCATCAGCAACTATCGCGGCATTGCGCCCTTTTGTAATTATTGGGTTGGGTTCGCCAGTAAGCAAATCCACACCTTTTAAGGTAAATAAATCACAGTCACCACCGGTTGCGGCAGCAGCAGTAATTTTACCGATTTGTAATGTTTTTATTCCCTGAATACCATCCAATAAGCAACCGATTTTTTCCTTTGTCATTAATTCAGAAATATCTTTGCGCTTATTGATATATAGAGTTAAATCAAACAGCACACCACCACGAAAAGTATCGCTTTTCCAATAAACCAATGTCGGCGCATCTGGTGTACCGGAAATAATTTGAGCCAATCCGGTAAGCTGCCAACGACCATCCTTGAATGCAACATCATTTGCCCATGGCCAATCGTTAATAAGTGGTCCGATGAAATCGTCTGGTGTTCCCGCTTTATTCGCGCGGTCAGATGATAATGATTTATGCAGGTAAAGCAGACCTGGTTGATCTCGCAACCAACGTGTAATTGATGTGATGGTATTTTCCCGCAGCGATGTTTTATCCATTCCCATAATTCCAATTACACGATATCTGGCTAAATCCGTCAAAGATAATGAGTTTAACTGAAATTGGACATCATATGTGTTGAACCAGTCCAGTTGCACTGCATTTCGGGTATTTGTAACCCACAATACTGTCGGGGGAGTAATAGCAGGCCGAGGTAAGTCTGACAATACTCGCGCTACATTATATAAATATTGTTGTTCAAGTAAAAAACCGTACTTTAATCGCGTTTTTTCTTTCTCTATACGCTCATTAATTTGCTTAATCTGTATTGCTTTATCATCAGTATCCATATAGTCTGGTTCCGCTGCTTCAGGATCATCAACTGGCTTAACCGACTTGTTCTTATATATTTCGGCGACTCCCTGAAATGAATACTCAATCCCGGAATCCAAATTGGGCAAATCTTTACTAATTGATTCCAGGTCAAGCCACTTGCCGGCGGCGGTTATTCCACCTTTGGTTTTTGGATCCATGAATAGATAAGCTAAAAACAACCCCGGATCCGCACCGGCCATCCACGCGCAGACCGAGTCAGAATACGCAGCACCGCTGCGTTTAAGTATTGGCTTTTCCGGGACTTTCATTGAATATCGCACTTCACCACCAATCGAGCCTTCACCCAGACTAAGCCACATTAAGGGCCGATCAGGCCATACTGTCCGATAACGCCGAATCATTGTATATCGCGCACGGTTGGGAGCACCAT
>JBIJDE010000057.1:0-16394 GCA_044344305.1 Armatimonadota bacterium | reverse complement strand
GAAGGATATCTGTTTTGCTTCGCAAAAAATCCTGTTAATCTTGTCAAAAAATTAAAAATTATTTTACCACTCATTTCTCAATCAAATTATTCCTGTTTTTAAATTATTTGATAAATATTTTTCTAATTGACATTGAATCTGTTGACGTGTGTTATGATATAAAGTTACACTTACAATAATAATTTAAACAAAAATAGCATACCAAAGGAGAATCGTATGAAATGTAATTTCATGAAGTTGGTTGTTGTCTTTCTGCTGACAATCATTTTCGCTGTGGCACAATGCGCAGAGGTTAAGGTTGACCTTCCATTAAAGCGTAGTGCTTACCAGACTAACGAATGGATTGATATTGCGGTTACCCGTGCTGGTGCGGGTGCTGGCAATTTGGTGATGACTGTCATCGGACAAAATGGCAGCAAATTAACCTTCAACTTTGCCGTCACCCGCCAGGTGGAATTATTGAAACTGAATGGCTGGCTACTGCGTCCCGGCAATTATATTGTTACAGTCTCTGATGGTGATGCCATATCAAAAGATACACCAATTGAAATTTACAGCCATGAAAGAACTACTTCATTCAAACTTATTAACTGGGGACGTGCTGACGGCAAAGATCTGGTTCCGTTGGGAGAGAATGGATTTGGGTTCAATATTTACTATGCACATTATGGTGGTAATGACCAGAATAACAATATTCGCGGCGGCGTTGATTATTTCCCATGTTGTTCTATGGGCGGCGGTCACCAGATGGATTTGCGCATGGAATGTGACTGGTCCGACCCCAATGTATTGGGTGGCGGACGGGCGCGGGTATCCCGAAGTGCGCTGAAAGAACGTGTTAACTCCAACTGTTTGGGAATACATTTTTATGACGAACCAGGTCTTACCTGGTGGACAGATCCGATAACAAAAAAAGTAACTAATGCCAGCATCCCGGCACAAGTACGCTCATTCAAAGATGCGTTTGGCTATGATGTTCCACACTACAGCACCTTTGATCGCAAAAACACCAGTGATTTTGAGAAATTTAAAAAGTTCACTTTCTGGAAAGCCAATCTGATGGATGCAGCCTGGCAGGATGCGGCTTTTGGCGTGAATTATGTCAAACCCGACTTTATGACTGCTACACAAAGCCAATATGGTTGGATGGCGTTTTCAGATGGATATTATTTCCCCATCACCCGCAACCTGTCAGTTACAAGTGGTCACGGCGGTTACCACGATTGGGGACCGGGCTATTGGCACCCTTCATTCACCGTGGAAATTGCCCGGGCACGCGACTTCAGTAAACCTACATGGTATCTGCCCGGCTGGTACGGCAACACCACTTCCGATCAATTCCGCCTGGAACAATATCTTTCATTCCAGACAAATATCCAGGGCATGATATCTCCGCCAGACCTGGACCCTATGAAAAATACCGGGGCACGTAGCGGAATTACCGAGTCAAATAAAATGATGGGGAGATTTGGCACAGTATTCAATACCATGCCCGTTACACGCGGTCCGGTGGCGATACTATATTCTATTTCCGAGATGGTTAATAAATGTGTTCAGGATCCTGATAAATATTATTACGCTCACACCATGCCCCATGGCGAATCAATTCATATACCTTATATTGCCACCAAGTTGATGCAGGTAAATTCGCAATTTGTGGTAGATGAAGATATAGTTGATGGCACTCTGCAATCAAATTATAAAGCTGTTATCATTAATGCTGTTGATTTTCTGGATCCTGCGGTTGTTGCCAATCTTGAGAGATTTATCGTAAATGGCGGTAAAGTATATATCACCGATGATAGCACGGTGAAGATTACCGGCGCGACAAAATTGCCGGTAAAATCCGGTTATCTGGCGTCTGGTTTTACCAAGGCTGAAATAATGAAAGCTGACATTGCGAAAAAGACAGCCGAATTGGCAGCCATCACAGATAAAGTAAAACTGGATGCGGCAAAGAAAGAAATTGACGCGTTAAAAGCACAAATGGGTGCACTTACTTACGGTTTGCGAGCGTCTCTACAGGCTGCTCAAGAATGGGTAAAAGTATTGAAACCAGAATTGTCTAAAGCTGGCATCAACCCGGTATTCAATTGCAGCGAACCTGGAATTTCCGGCACTTCCCAGTCGCAAGGCGACGTGGAATACCTGTTTGCTGTTAATGCTACCCATGACTATGATTCACCTAACACCCAATTGGCACTGAAAACTGTTAAGGCTAACATTAACATGCCAGATGATGGTCGTCCGATATATGATGCAATACGTAGCCAGACAGTCACCGAGCTGAAAACTGACAAGAAATCTAAAACCATCGGTGGCAGTTTCAGTTTTGGTCCCGGACAAATGCGCATATTCGCCCGCACTGCCCGACCTATCGGCAAGTTGCTGGTCAGCAAACCGGTTATTACAACCGATACCACGTTAGAAAAAGCACCGGTGAAATTGAATATACGTGCCATGGTGTTGGATAACACCGGTGAAGTGCTGGTGGGTTCATTCCCGTTGCAGATACGAGTAATAGACCCAACAGGTGCAATACGTTATGACTTGTACCGTGCAACAAAAGATGGCATGTTTGAAATATCACTACCATTAGCGGTTAATGATCCAACTGGCGCCTGGAAAGTTGAGATTACCGAATTGCTGAATAATACTATCGGAATGTCAGGCTTCACCTGGCAGCCAATGAAGATAGCTGGCAGTGTTGCGGGGGCTACACCGCGGGCAATAACATTTGGCAATGATCGTGATAATATGAAACGATTCTTCCGGGTACATAAGATTATCTATCTTATTACCGGTACCAGCGACTACTCCATCGCCGCCGCACAGCGATTTGCCAACAGCGTTGCTCCATGGGGTATTACCTGTAATATAGCAAAAGCGGCAGATATGAATAAGCCGGAACCTGAACGAGTCGACCAGTGGCTGATAGACCAGTACAAAGATCTATTACAGCAAAGGAAACGCACCAGCACATGGTGTGGTCCAAACGGCTACGACGTTCCAGGACCATGTGTTTTATTTGGCAATCCTGATGACAATCCATTAATCAAAGGCATTATGGGTCAAAAAGTATTGCCATACACACCTGACAAAGCAAGTTTTCCTGGCGTTGGCCGTAGTATGCTTGCCTGGCAGCTTGATTCAATCCGTCAGGGGCAGGAATCCGTTACTGTAATAGCCTATGATGCAATCGGCATGGATGAAGGCGTTGGCAGTCTTTACCAGACTGTTGCTGACCAGGATCCAATAAACAAGTTAGATATGCCAGCAACTGCAGAAGTAGTACCGGCGACAACATCTGTCATCGTTCCAAAAGCAACCATCGTATGGAAAGTTAATCTGCCGGAGCGCGCTGATGACATAACTGTCGAAAATGGTAAAGCAACTATAATTACCCATGACGGCACTGCTACTATTATTGATGCAACCGGAAAAATCACCGGGCAAAAAACGGCTGGCGCATTGCCGGCAAAAGCTGTCCAAATAACACCAGCAGATGCAGTGAAAAAAGCGATGCTGACTAACCTGGCGGTGAAAACAATCATCGTCGATACAAACGCGACAGCAGTAAGCTACTGGGGTGGTACCGTGCAGATAATAGACAACAATGGCACCGTAAAAAGCTGTCAGTTAATGCAGCAAGACACCTCAGAAATGGCCTGGTTGAACGGAACACTAATTGTTGGGTTGGCCGACGGACAGGTGTTTGGATTGAAATAAAACTTAAATTAGATGAAAGACGCAATATATTGCGTCTCTACACGAGAATATAAATCATAAAGCGCTGGCAGGAGGCCGGCGCTTATGCGTTAAATAAACAAGGCTTATACATTAACCTGAATGTACTTCCGGGGACAGGCAAAAATCCGGTAGTGCCGCTTAACATTTATACAGGAACTAAACTTTCCGGATTTAACCCAGTCCCCTCACACAGCCAATATTTTTCATATTACCGGATTATAAAATTGTAAAAGTTTAATATTGCTGACTATAAAAAAGTGCGGTTGGATGAGGGGACTGACTTGCATCCAAAATTAGCCTATGTATAAAGTTTAACAGCACTTTGATGCGCTGTCTGTACCCGGTAGACAAGCGTTATGCTATCAGTACCGGCAGTCATCTAAACTTCTGAAAATATATTTCCAGAACCTATTGACAAACATTTGTTTGCTATTATACAATAGTGTCGCTTGCAATAGTGAACACTGGAGGGTGAGATGACAAATTTCAGAAAGGTGGCGACAGGGATTAATGCGGCTGAGTTGTTTCAGCCAACGCATTATTCGCGGCGGGTTAATTGTGGTAATTGCGGTACATATTATATGCAGATTACCGGTGTGGATGAACCAGAACATTTGGTTCGGTGCAAAAAATGCGGGGGTGATTTTGTGTGGATGGTTAAGGATGGTTATCTGTTGACCATTGGAATGTCGGGTGGGGAAGGAAATTTACAAAAATCGTTAAATTCGTGAAACTTGCCGGGTTATAGCGGGTCAAAAAAATACGGTGCAGGATTTTATATAAATTGACGAGTGGCTCTGGGGAGAGGTAACCTGTCATAAAAAAATTCTGTGCCGTATTTTTTTCGTTTACATTATACCATAATTATCCGCATTTAAGCAGCAGCTTTTGCGCCTTCATCGCGAGATAATTTCAGGAATAATAATGGAGTAACAGCAATTATTATCAAAATACCGCTGATGAAAAATGGCAGCTTTGATGATATTAACGCTAAATTACCCGCAATTAATGGACCGAATATTGCCCCGATACTGCCCCAAGCCAGCACTTTTCCAACATCCAGACCGCGCTTTTCATCACTGCTGAATCGTTGAATTAACGTTGCCTGTATAGGAGACCAGATACCGGCACCGATAAGGTCATGAGACAAATATACCGATGCAGAAATGATGGGACTATTAATGAATGGTGAAATTGCTATAGTTAACCCCTGGAACGCTACCCCGAAAATATACCACCATTTCAAGTTTTTCAGGTTAAAATGCCCGACAAAAAATAGCGGAAGTGCCAGGGTAAGGCGGTGGATTACATTCACCCAAATGGTGAAGTCAGTAGTGGAGCCGAATCTTTCTGTGAAAAATAGATTCATGTAAAAACTATGACTCATTTGCAGACCAATGGCGAAAATCATCCCGGACATTGCTATTAATACCAGGTTGGGATGCATATCCAGATTTACTAATTCTCGGAGTGGAATAATAGGCTGTTTTTCAGGTTTCCAACTTTCTTTGAATGACAACAGCCACCATATACAGCCAATAATTAAAATGCCGCCGGCAAGGACAAAGTTACCCAGATACGAATTGTAATTATTTTGACCACCCATGGTGACAAATACCCACCATGTCAAAATAGTGCCTAATGCCTGCAGCAGAAATTCCATGCCGCGCAGTTTGCCGATAAGATTTAAAAAACCTGTTTTTTGCGCTTCATAAATTACGATAGGGTGAATAGTTTCTCTGGTAAGTCCTGCGGTGTCGCGAATTGTTTTAAATATAATTTGCAACACATTGGAAGTACCATAAGGTATCATCATCGTAGTTGCGCCACAAATACCCAACGCCCAGCCATATAACTTTTTACGACCCAATATATCAGATAAGCCACCCATATACACCCTGGCAACCAGCACCACCACCGCAGAGATGGCATATATCCAACCCATGTTAGCGTAATTAACATTTATATATCTCAGATAATATGGAAGAACAAACTCATAAACGCCAGTCGACAAGCCGAAAAATAACGATACTATCAGAATTAGCCTGAGATTAGAACCCTTTTTAAACATCAATAAAACCTTTCACCAGTTTGTGGGTAGAGTTTAGCATAAGAAGGGGGATGAGAGAAGGGAGTGGGAAAATGCAAATGGCAAATGGTTGTAAAATTATTTGTCTGAACCTCGGATTTAGAGGATTTAATGGATTAATGGGATTTTTTCTTAACCGCCTTTCTAATCTGTGGTTTAGAAAAATGGCAAATTAATATTTCGATAGCTCCCAACTTCAAACGACTTCACCTGAAAATAAATCCGTAAAATCCCCAAAATCCGAGGTTCAGACAATAAAAAAACCGGGTCGAATGGAAATCCATTCGACCCGGTTTTTTATTGTATAACTACATTCCTACTTTTTCGGAAGGAGCAGATTCTACACCACCCCGTTTTGAGAACAATACAGCGCCGGTAAGGATCAATAATGCTATGATGGCTACAATGTAACCATTAGCTGAACCTTGCAACTGTACGATTGCCGGAGCGATTAAGATTGATACCAGGTTCATAACCTTAATCATTGGGTTCAATGCAGGGCCTGCGGTATCTTTCAGCGGGTCACCTACGGTGTCGCCGATAACGCCAGCTTTATGTGCTTCTGAACCTTTGCCGCCCAGGAACCCATCTTCGATTTTCTTTTTCGCGTTGTCCCATGCTCCACCAGTGTTTGACATAAATACTGCCATCAACTGACCAGCAAGAATACAACCAGCGAGGAAACCGCCGAGTGCATAAGCACCCAACCAGAAACCTACGAGAATTGGTGAGAAGATCGCGAGCAAGCCAGGACCGAGAAGCTCTTTCTGTGCGGCTTCGGTAGAAATCGCAACGCATTTCGCATAGTCGGGTTTTCCTTTTTCGCCAACGCCGGTGTATTCCCAGATGCCCGGGATGGTTTTGAATTGTCGGCGTACTTCTTCAACTAACTGTACAGCAGCGCGTGATACGGCGCGGATTGCAAAGCTGGAGAAGAGGAAAGGAATTGCACCACCGATTAAGAGGCCGATGAATACGTCAGGCATGTTAACCTGAATGTTTTTCACCAGAATCGCGGCTTCATTACCAATCATCATGCCTTCAACACCCTTAGCTGCAGCAGCGATTTGTGCGCCAGCAACGGTATCGAGGAATGAGCGGTATAGAGCAACAGCAGCGATAACTGCGGTAGCAATTGCGAAGCCTTTTGTCAGTGCCTTGGTGGTATTTCCTACCATGTCCAAACGAGCAACAACATTATGAGCAGCTTTGTTTTCGGTGCCATCAGCATTTTTCAACGCGCCGGACATTTCGAAAATACCGTTTGCGTTGTCAGAAATTGGTCCGTAGGTATCCATCGCCAATACATAACCGGTGGTGGACAACAGGCCAAGACCTACTAATGAAATCGCATAAGCAACCATCGCAGGGTCGCCGAAGAGAAGAGTTGCAACGTACAGGGTAGCTGCGATTGCGCAAACTGCCCATACTGCGGATTCTAAACCTTCTGACAGACCAGCAAGAATTAATGTTGCAGGACCAGTCTTTGCGGATGAAGCAATTTCGGTAACTGGTTTTTTATCGTCAGCGGTGAAGTATTCGGTGATTTTACCGATAACCTGAGCTAAAACGATACCGATGAAGGTAGCGGTAGCGGAGAGATACCAGAACTTATCGCCAATTTTCAAGAACTCTTGTTGAGTCTTCAATGCTTCAGGTGATAAACCAGCAGAATTAAGAGTAGCTGTTGAAAAATCTACTGAGCCATTGAATACAATATATCCTACTACATAGAAACCGACTGAAGCGATTAAAGCTGAAACCAGGAAGCCAGTGTTAATCGGGGTCATCGGGTTCATATTAGGATCGTCTTTGCCCTTAACAGCCATAACGCCAATGATGGATGCAACAACGCCAACGGCGCGTGCAAGCAAGGCGAAGATAACTAATTTAAGGGTGAACATATAGCTGAAGGTGCCTGCGGTCATCATGTCGCCAAATCCAACATGCTGCAAGGTTTTACCTACAGCGGCGGCGAGAATGATAGCAGCAACCAGGGTTACTTCGTATGATTCGAAAACGTCAGCGGCCATACCAGCACAGTCGCCTACGTTGTCGCCAACGTTGTCAGCGATGGTAGCGGCGTTGCGCGGGTCATCTTCAGGAATTCCAGCTTCAACTTTACCTACCAGGTCAGCGCCTACGTCAGCAGCCTTGGTGAAGATACCACCGCCTACGCGCATAAACAACGCGGCGAGGGAACCACCGAAACCGAAACCTACCAGAACGAACATCGCGTTCTCTTGGAAAATCATGAAAGTGATAGTTGCACCTAAAAGGCCAAGGCCCACGGTGAACATGCCAGATACTGCGCCAGCCTGGAATGCAATCTCTAAAGCTTTTTTGAAGCTGGTGAGAGCAGCATTAGCGGTGCGAACATTGCCGCGTACTGCAACGCCCATACCTACATAACCGGCTAAATATGATGCTACTACACCAAGAACGAATGCAATTGCAACGCCCAGTGCCAGTTTCATAGCTGATTCTGGTGTAATTTCTTGATATTGTTTGAGATATAAGAAGAAAAGACCGAGACCGATGACAATAACCAGCGGAATCATGGTCTTTACCTGTTTGCTCAGGTATGCCATTGCTCCTTCCTGAACAGCAGCGGCCACGCCTTGCATTCTTTCGCTACCGGGATCTTCAGCAACAGTCTTTTTCCACCAGTAAATACCGAACCCGATTGCAATAAATGCAGCGACAAGCACGATGTACAGCGGAATCCAAGCTTCATTACCGAAAGGTAATGTGATAGCTTCACCACTGGCTGCTTTTGGAGCAACAGTTTCACCTACAGGCATTGTAGGCATCGGCATTGATGTTGATGGCATTGGTGGCGGCATTGTAACAGCAGGAGTTGTAGTAGTTGCCGGTTCTGCTTGTGCCCACAGTTTTGAACCTGCTACCAGCAGAAAACCCATAACGACGACCATTACGGCCAGTACCCAGGTTTTAATGCGTGACTTTTTCAGTTTAGACGCACTTTTTAGGTGTTGCGACATGGTTGAGATATACCTCCATAAACTATTTGTCGAAACAATTTCGACAACGGGCTAATTAAAAAATGCCCTATTAACAGATTTATTTAAAACCGCAATTAAGCAGTTTTATCCAAGTATTACGTGCCCAGCACCCGGACTAACTCCAAATGCTCGGGGTCGAGAGGCTTGTCTTTCGAAAAAACCTCTTCCAACGGCGTGGTGGAAATGCTGCTGTTTAATTCACCCACCAATACACCGCGAGTGCCTGAAACCAGGAACTTCACCGCAAAGGAACCGAGTTGACTGGCCAGCAAACGGTCATAAGCGGTGGGAGTACCACCTCTTTGTACATGACCGAGAATTGTTGCCCGGGTTTCTACCCCGATTTCCTTTTCGATATCTTTTGCTAATTGCGCGCCATCGGCAGCGCCTTCGGCTACTACTATCAGAAACGATTTTTTGCCGCGTCTATTGCCGGCTTTAATAGCAGTAGTAACTTCAGCCAATTCCCATTTTAATTCCGGTACTAATACCACTTCTGCACCGCCGGCGATACCGGCATGCAGGGCGACGAACCCGCGTGAACGCCCCATAACTTCAATAACGAAAATTCGGTCATGGCTGGTGGCGGTGTCGCGAAGACGATCGATACTTTCTAACGCGGTATTGACTGCGGTATCAAAACCGATGGTATAGTCGGAGCCGTACAGGTCGTTATCGATTGTACTGGCAACACCTATAACAGGGAAGTTTGCTCTACTGTGAAGTTGATAATTGCCGGTTTGCGATCCATTGCCGCCAATTACTACTAATCCGTTGATGCCGTTTTGTTCAAGATTCTCTACTGCCTGGTTAAACCCGGCATCGGTTTTGAAATCCATACTGCGCGCACTGTGTAATATAGTACCGCCTATGTTGATAATTCCGGAAACTGATTGAGCATCCATCAAGTTAAAGTTACCCTCCACCAGACCTTGAAAACCCTGGCGTACGCCGATAACCTCAATACCCATACTGGTGCCGGTTCGCACTACCGCGCGAATGGCAGCATTCATACCGGGGGAATCGCCCCCACTGGTCAAAACAGCAATTCTTTTCATAATCCTTAATACTCCGACGTCTAATAACGTCAGATGGGGTGAGAAATTATCTCACCCCAAAGTTTTTTTAAATTATTCTTCGCCGCGGACTGTCTTGCCGCCGCCGAATGCACCACTGTTTGCCTTGGATTCGCAACTGGTTGCTTTTCCACTGGATTCAAATAAGCGCATGTATTCTTTGGTCTTGGCAACCATGGCGTCGCGTCCCGGACCCAGCAATTTGCGTGGATCTTTTTCACCCGGACGCTTGGCAGCAGCGGCCAACATCGCGCGGTTGAATTCCATGCTGAGAGCGGTTGCAACGTTAATTTTGGTGTAACCGACCTTGATAGCATCTTTCAATGAACCTTCGCCCGGCAATAATTCAACACCCTTGGCTTCTGCGTGTTCGCGGCTGATTAATACGCCGGATGAACCATGGCTGACGATAGGAATCTGAACAGCGTCATAGATTTCTTTCAAGCGGTCAACGCGCAATGGCCAGATATCCAACCATAAACCGTGAACTGAACCTACTGCAGCAGCCAGAAAGTCAACGCCGGTTTCGTCAACGAAACGTTTGGCTTCTTCCGGGGTAGCAATGTGTTCTTCAACGCGTGGGCCAATCATTTTGCGCAACAATTCAAACTGTTTAGGTACTTCCATACCGCGCAGGTCGGCCATTTCAGCATCGCTTAACAGGTTTTCGATGGTTAAAACTGAACCGATTTCAGCTTCTACCGGCAGGCCAACGCTATGAGCGATGTCTACGATTTTCGCTGTCATCTTGATGTTTTCTTCCAACGGCAGTTCATGTCCGTCGAACATGAGTGAGGTGAACCCGGCGCGCAGACATTTTACATTCTGTTTGTAATCAGTACCATGGTCTAAATGGAGAACTACCGGCACGCTGGCGTTTTCTGCCAGAACTTTTGCCATAGCGGTAATCATTTCTAAACCAGCATACTTGATCGCACCTTGACTCGCCTGGATAATAACCGGGGATTTCTCTTCCTCAGCAGCCTGTACGATAGCCTGAGCGGCTTCCATGTTGTTCAAGTTAAATGCGCCAACCGCGTACCCTTCAGCACGTGCTTTAAGCAGCATATCTTGTGTTGTTACTAATGCCACGATTTTCACCTCTCTCGAATTTATGTATTATAAAAACAACCTGCTTTAGGGTTGTATCAATACCAGAGTTATATGGTCGCTTCGACAAGCTCAGCGACCTACCCGTACTAAAAATGTTCTACACTATTAAAACCATTCATAACTCCCCTCCTTAACAAGGAGGGGGCAGGGGGTGGTTTGTCCCCATACTACCTTAGAATTGTTTCTGCGCTATTACAACAAGACGCGGCGCATCAACATTTAATTTTTCACCATGAAATCCGCCATTCAGCGAATCAATGACAAAACTTGCGTCAAACAGCATTCTTGCTAATTCATCAGTGCTATACACCCGCACGCTGTGACTCAAATCTTTCGGTTCCTCGCCAGCGCGCAATATACGCTGCTGGTGAGTATACCTGCCACTTTGTTCATCCCAACGCCAGTCGTTTTGCACTAAGGTGCCATCCGGTAAAATCTTCTCGCTAACCGGTTTTGCATTTTTCAGCAAAAAAGGCCGATTCGCTACATCAATAACAAACCACCCACCCGGTTTTAACACCCGGTTCACCTCACGAATTACTCCGGCATTTTCCTCATCATCAAAATATCCGAAAGCGGTAAATAGATTGATAACTACGTCAAACTCCTCATCAAAAGGCAATTTCCGCATATCTCCCTGTATCCACTTCACCGATACAACATGTTCTTTCGCCAGTTCTTCCGCGCGGGTCAGCAAATGCGGCTGTAAATCCAGCCCCGTCACCTGCCAGCCATGCTTTGCCAATGGCACCGCATGCCGCCCCTGTCCGCAACATAAATCCAGCATATTCAAACCAGATTCGCGCCGCCGCAACTCGCGGTTAACAAAATGCACTTCAGGACTGGTACGTTCCGGTGGAAATTGGTACAACCGCAAATATTCTTCCCCGAAATATTCGTTAATCCATGACGAATCTATACCGTTTGAGTCAGCCAAAACAGACCTCCGCCTAAAACACGCACAAAGCCGAGCTATTATAGCGAAAAAAATACCAATTTAGCAAGGGGGAAAGGGGGAATAATGTATTATAATGGGGAAATTGTGATATTTTTATCGAAAAACCAGTTATTAACAACTTTATAGCTAACAGTTATATATAAAATTTCAGTGTTTTATATAACAGCAAGGTGAAAAATATGCAGTCACCGTTTGGAAGAGGGTCGCAGCCCCGCAGATTACTTTGAATCTACTATCATTGCCACTTCCCAATCAGGAGATTGACTTTCCCTGGGGTTAGCGGGGCTGCGACCCTCTTCCAAACGGTGACTGAACTTTATTAGATTTATTTCAAATTTTCACCTTAAATGTCCGTATTTCATATGGCAGGATGGTGAAATGCAGGCCTTCTGCATCGAATTTCACCGGAGTGTCTTCACGTTCCAGCAAATTGCATTCGGTTGCGAATTTTATTTGGGTGGCGAATTTTATGGTTACGTCATCATTTATTCCATGACGTTCTACCACGCGGATGATTAATGCGTCGCTGTCTTCTGCTTTTTTCACTGCTTCGATGGTGATGCTTTTTGCTGTTGCCACTATGAATGAATAGCAGGCGGGCAATTCACCACTGTGATTATCGGCGACTATCGCCACTGCCGGATCGTTGATATCCGCCGCCTGCCCGATGGTATTCGCGCAACGCCAGGTGCCGGCATGGGGATATAGTGCGTATTTAAAGCGATGCTCTTCCTGGTCGGACGTCGGGTCGGGGTTTAACGGACCGCGTAGCAATGTAAGCGCAATCATTTTTTCCAGTGCTTCGTGACCATATTTGCAGTCATTCAGCAGGCTCAAGCCGTAATCAGCCTGGGAGATATCCATCCAGTGGTGCGCCGGCACTTCAAACTTTGCCGCGTCAAATGAATTGTTGCGGTAGGTGCTGCGCTCTATATTGCCATAAGGAATATCGTAAGTGGCAGTACGAGTGGTGATTGGAGTATTAAAACGCACCTTCAGTAATTTCTGTTGTTCATGCCAGTCTACCCAGGTATCGAACTCAACGCGTTTGCCATCGCTTGTTAGGGATATCAACTGTTTCAGCTTTGAATTGCGGAAATTTCTGGTGACCAGCAATGATGAACGCAGCGGGCCTTGCTCGTAAACCTGTACCGTCGCACCGGAAATATCAAACTCGACATCGGTATAACTCGGTGCGATGTCCCATGCTTCGTATTTCCCCGGCACATCTTCGTACAATTTAAATACGTTGCCTTTCAGTTTCGGGTCAATAGTTTCGCGTTTCGCCTGTTTATCAAACAATGATATAATCTCGCCCTCACCGTTAAATTTAACTGAAATGAAATCATTTTCCAGTGAATTCGCCGTGACAGCCACCGGCACTTTAACTATGTTGCCCGGCAATACTGAAAATACAGTAAACCCCACCGGAGGCAGGTTATTCGCCTGGAACGCCAACACGGTGTCGCCGGTTTCAAAGTCGGTAATGAACTGGTGCAGCACTTCCGCGCCTGCCGTATCGACAATATGGATGTCAGCCTGCGGGTATACGACGGTCGCCACGGCATCGCGCGGTGTCAGCAATTGGTTGAATACCACGATTTTTTCACCTTCACCACTGGTGTCAATGCGAGTCACAATATCATTCAACGCGGCATCGCGAACACCGGTACCATTTTTCACCGTGCGGTCGTAGGTCTCCAACAGGTCAAGGTATACCGGGGGAATATGCGACCCGGGTAACGAATCGTGGAACTGATTGGTCAGCACATCTTTCCAACCGCTGGTAATCGCTTCCGTCGGATAAGCCAGACTGGCGCAATTCGACCACAACTCCGCCGATCGGTACAGCAATTCGCAGCGGCGATTCAGTTTTTTCAACCGCGCCTTGGTGGTATGCACGCCGCGATGCTCTTCCAGGTACAGTTCGTCATTCACAATCGGCAGGTCGGTCAATTCCGCTTTTGCGGCTATGCTGTCCAACGCGCCTTCGATGGTATTTGGCATTGTCGGGGTCATTCCGGGGAAATTGCCATAGCGCTTCATATATTCCAGCATTTCCACATCCGGTCCGCCGCCGCCGTCGCCCCAACCGTAGTTGTACAGGCTTTCGCCGATGGTAGTTTTATCCGAGAAATTCTTCCAGTGTTTTGCCATGTGGTCGGGTTCGTTAGTGCCGATAAAGTGGGTCGGCGGCACCAGCGAGAGTACCCGAGAACCATCTGGTCCCTGCCACCAGAATGAGCTTTTCACCCACGGGTTGGTGTCGTTCCACACCACCATTTTATGGGTAACGAAATATTTCAACCCGCTGCGCAACAATATCTGCGGCATGGTCCAGGCATTGCCGAATACGTCAGGGCACCAACAGGTGTGGGGAGTAACGCCGAACTCACGCTCCATGAATTGCGTGCCGTACAAAATCTGCCGAACAAAGGACTCGCCGGAAATCAGGTTGCAGTCAGGCTCTACCCAAAACGCGCCAATAGCTTCCCAACGCCCTTCTTTGATGCGCGCCTTCACCTCGTCAAACATGGACGGGTACAGTTTTTTCATCTCGGCATACATCATTGGCTGGCTTTGGCTGAATATGAAATTGGGGAATTGCTCCATCAGTCGCAATGCGGTGGCATGGGTGCGGCCTAATTTGCGCACAAACTCCGCCTCGGTCCATAAAAACACGATATCCAGATGGGAATTGCCGCACATGTGCATTAATCCATCTTTCTGGAATAATTCGCTGCGATAAATCTTTTCATGCAACACGGCGCGGGCTTTGCGGGCATTTTCGCGGAATATTTCCGGGTTCTTCTCATTCTGGTCAATAAAAGCAATCGCTTCGCAAAATCCTTCTTTTAAAAATGCCGCCAAATCTTCATCCTGATCCGGCACCACCATCACATTATAAGCAGCCTGAAAATCCCAATAGGTGTCATTCATTTCGTCATCCATCACGGCAAAATGCGACGCTTCCAGGGTTTTCACCTCGGATTCGCCGAAATGCCAGAAGATGTATGATTCGACTTCAAAGTTATAAACTTCATCGCCAGTGACCATATCGGTAAGGGGTACAGTATCGCGGAAAGGATCAAGACCATGATACGGCGCGCCGTTTAACGACAACAGGCCATCGCCGCCAAAATACGACTTCAATACCACTTTTTTACCCGCAAAACGCGCCGGCATCTTCGCCGTGGTGCGGAATAATGCGCTTACATCCGGCCCACCCCAGGTCTCGCCGACTTTTATGGTACGCCAATTTTCATCACGCCATTTTTTCTCACGGTGACGGGTGTAGATAAACTCGCGGAACTCCCATGATTCTATCGATTCGGTATCAGGGTAAATCCACTTTTTCAGCGATTTCACCTTGATTTCCACCGTTTCTTCAAAAGAAATAATGCGGCGCTGTTTTTTCTTAATCTCATCGCGCCAGCGAAGTAAAATTTCATCTATACCAGACTGATTAGCCATGTTAAAGCTCCTGAAGGAAAATATCAACTTTATTGGTTAATTAAGTATACGAGAGTTGCACGGGGTGTGACAAGTGGATTTTTGCTTTTATTATTTTACATCGATTTATAGGATTTGATGGGATAAAATGTTATAAGAACATTTTATCTAATCTACTTCATTATCTGAATATCCACTTTCTATTAATCTTTCTAAAACAAAATCTTTTACAAGCAATGCTGTGTTATACGCCTCTTCGGCTTCATCAATTGTTGGCATGTAAAAATCATCTGGATATCTAAACTCTACTGCAAAACTTGTCAAATAACTAATATTTTTATCTTTTAAAAGTTCAAAACTTTTATCCAAATCAAGACACATTTTTAGTAAAATATCAATGTTATGTGTTTTTGGAGGTGTTTTCTCTTTCCATAATATGAATGATTTTAGATACTTTTCAACCGCTTGTTGTGCATGAAAACATATTGTATCTGTAGCGGCATCTTCATGTATAATTTCATGAGAAGCATTTTTAATATCACTATCAGCTTTTAAATGCCATTTTTTTATTAATTCATTCATACTGCAATTCCTTCATGTATCGCGGTATATGAAACGCAGTATGTGTCCATATTAATTGCTGTTAAATCATCCATTGGCCGTACTAATATATCAATATCAATATCACGCAACGCAGATGTCCATCTGGCTTTACTGGCTGCGATTCTTCTTTTTTGCCTGTCAATATTGTCTTTAATAATCACCAAAAAATCCCAGTCGCTATCTTTTTTCGCTGTTCCATTTGCGCGACTGCCAAATAAATATACACATTCGATATTGATTTTTTCATTAGCGAATTCATTGCGAATAATATCAGCTAATTCATGAGCCATATCAATATCATTTTTCATGCTATTTCTCCTTGCATT
>JBIJDE010000395.1:0-4919 GCA_044344305.1 Armatimonadota bacterium | reverse complement strand
TCCGCGCCAGCATCTACAACGCAGTACCATTAGCCGCTGTACAGCAACTTGCCGACTTCATGAAAGAATTCGAGAAAAAAAACGGATAAGCGTTTGAAGAGAGAAGAGTGAAGAGTGAAGAGAGATGAGTGAACTCTAAACACTTAAAACTTAAAACTTAAAACTAAACATGTGATAAGGGTAAAATATATGAAATATGGCGCAATAGCTAATATAAACAAACCTGTTTCCCGTATTGTGTTGGGGACGATGATTATCAGTACTGACAATTTTGACCGCAGTGTTGATATTCTCGATGCCGCAATGCGAAATGGAATAAATACACTTGATAGTGCAAATGTATATTATGGCGGGCAAAGTGAGCGAGCAATTGGTCGTTGGATGGAGATGCGCGGCAACCGTGAAGACGTGGTAATTGCCACTAAAGGCGCGATTCCTAACGCCGACCGCAAACGCGTCACCCCATTCGATATTACCGCTGACATTTACGACTCGCTGGCACGATTGCGCACCGATTATATCGATATTTATATGCTCCATCGCGATGACCCGGAATATCCGATTGGGCCGATTGTTGAGATACTTAACGAGCATAAAAATGCCGGAAGAATCCACGCCTTTGGCGGTTCCAACTGGACCCATCAGCGACTGCAGGAAGCCAATGATTATGCCGCGGCCAATAACCTGACACCATTCACCGTCAGCAGTCCAAATTTTGGACTTGCCGAACAGGTTGAAGACCCCTGGGGACCGGGATGTGTCACCGTCAGTGGTCCACAAAATGTCGAAGCGCGAGCATGGTATAAACAGCATGACATGCCGATATTTGCCTATTCCAGTCTGGGACGCGGATTCTTTAGCGGGCGTATAACCCGTAATAACTTTGAGGAAATTAAAGATACTATCGATGGCGCATGCCGGACTGCCTATTGCCACGAGGTTAACTTTAAACGGCTGGACCGGGTTGAAGAAATGGCAAAACAAAAAGGTATGACCGTGGCAGAAATCGCTACCGCCTACATATTCAGCCAACCATTGAACGTATACGCGTTAATCGGCACCGAAAACGAAGCTGAAATGAAATCAGCGATAACTGCCAGCGAAACAACATTGACAACTGATGAAATGGCATGGTTGAACCTGGAAAAGTAAAAAAAGTAACTCAGGCAGTTAAAAATATACAAGGGAGACATTCATGATTACTGAAGAAAAATGCAAATTTGTTATTGAAGAATCATTAAAATTGCTGGACAAAGCCGGCATTATATTAACCTCAGCCGAGCTTAACGAGATGGAAGTCGCTGATATGGGACTGGGTGAAATTGAATCTACTGGATTGCAATTGATTGTGTATGTAAATACTAAACGCTGTTGCGCCAAAGAAATCGTTTTACTTCCGTACCAGACCTGCCCGGAACACCGTCACCCGGAAATCGATGGCGTACCCGGCAAAGAAGAGACATTCCGTTGCCGTTTTGGCAAAGTTTTCCTATATGTCTCCGGCACACCAGTCGCCACCCCGCAAGCAAACCCGCCGGCGCATCGAAAACAGCACTACACAGTATGGCACGAGATAGTTTTGAATCCCGGCGAACAATACACCCTTGCTCCTGATACCTTGCACTGGTTCCAGGGTGGGTCTGAAGGCGCAGTAGTTTCTGAATTTTCCACCAGCAGTCGTGATGAGCTTGATATTTTTACAGACCCGGGAATTAAACGATTGGGATAAAAATTGAAAAAAATGAAAAATAAAGAGTGAAATTCATCATTTTGACTCTTTTTTTCACTAATTTCAAAAAAAAATAATGAAATATTTTTTCCTTCTTCTCATCTGACGTTGACACCTTATTATTATGATTCATATAATGTATAAGAGATAGTTACGTCAAAGGTGGCGTATCGTTGTATCTCGCGATCCACTATGAAAAAAATCAAGTGCATCACGCAGCTTACATTACAGTTGCACGATAAAGAATCGGACCGTGAAACGGGACGAAAGGGGTCAGAAGTGGTCAAATTACATGATGGTCAGGCCAAGATAAAGGTCATTGGTGTAGGTGGCGGCGGCAGCAATGCGGTCGACCGCATGATTGAGGCAGGCTTAACTGGGGTTGAGTTTATAGTAGCCAACACAGATATGCAGGCATTGGCGCGTTCTCTTGCCGACAGAAAGATACAACTCGGTGAGGATGTCACTCGTGGTTTAGGCGCAGGGGGAAACCCTGAAGTAGGACGTTTAGCCGCTGAGGAAAGTCGCCAGGAACTCAAGAATGTCCTTGATGGCACAGATATGGTATTCATAACCGCCGGTATGGGTGGTGGTACTGGCACGGGTGCCGGCCCGGTTATAGCAGAAATTGCTAAAGAAATGGGCGCGTTGACAATTGCCGTTGTTACCAAGCCTTTCCGCTTTGAAGGCCGCCGTATGAATGCAGCCCTTGAAGGCACTGCACGTATGAAGGAAAAAGTAGACGCCCTCATCACCATTCCTAATGAACGGTTGATGAATGTGGTGCCGAAAAACACCAGCATGCGCGAGGCATTCCAGTATGCTGATGAAATCCTGCGTCAGGGTGTCAAAGGTATCAGCGATCTGATTTGTGTTGCAGGCGATATCAACCTTGACTTTGCAGACGTTAGTGCTGTTCTCAGCGGTGCCGGTACGGCATTGATGGGTATTGGCGAGGGTCAGGGCGAACGCCGCGCTGCCGAGGCCGCACAGGCCGCTATCAGCAGTCCGTTGTTGGAAACCTCAATGGAAGGTGCAAGCCGTATCCTGTTCAATATCACTGGTGGAATTGACCTGGGTATCAACGAAGTCGACGAAGCCGCTAATATCATCGCACAGGCCGCCGGCGTCGAAAATGCCAACGTCATGTTCGGTCTGGTATTTGACGAATCAATGGGCGACCGCGTACGCATCACTGTTGTTGCCACCGGCTTTGCCGTTGACCCAACCGCAGACGCGTTCAGATTGCCTGGTACAAGTTCAGTGTCAACACCATTAACTAGTACAAATAAGCCAAATAACGATTTAGACCTGCCGTCGTTTCTTCGGCAATAATCATTAATTTTATACCCCCAATGTCAATTAAAAGGCTAAGGGGGTATTTTATTTTATATTTCTTTAAATGGCACTTGTACAAAATCGGTGACCAATTAAATCATGAGTGAAAATACCAATCATAAATTACAGGATTTTATTATCGTCACCGGAATGAGTGGCGCTGGCAAAACACAAGTAATTCACGTCCTTGAGGATATGGGGTTTTATTGTGTCGATAACCTGCCCCCCATGTTATTGCTGCAATTCGCTGATTTGTGTGCCCGCACCAAAAGCCAGGTGAGTAAAGTCGCTGCTGTTATTGATATTCGCGGCGAACGATTTACCGAAAACTTTGCTGATCAAGTTAATACCCTTAAACAATACGGATTCACTCCGCGACTGATATTTCTGGAATCATCAGAAGAGATACTGGTTCGCAGGTTCAAAGAAACCCGTCGCCGTCATCCTCTGGCTGGCCGCCATCGTTCATTACTGGAAAGCATTCGGTTAGAACGCAAACACTTGGAATCTCTTCGTGAAATTGCTGATAAAGTTATTGACACCAGTCAAAACAGTACCAAAGCATTAAAAGATGAGATAATATCTCTTATTGATGAAGATAAAACATGTGAAGGAATGCTGGTAAATGTGATGTCATTTGGCTTTAAATACGGTTTGCCTACCGATGCTGACCTGGTATTTGATGTCAGATTTTTGAAAAACCCGCATTATATTCCTGAATTGCGAGAACATACCGGTGCTGAGAAGGAAGTTGAAGATTACGTGATGACCGACCCGGATGCGCCGTTATTTTTAGAAAAATTAAAAGATTTCATAGATTTTACTGTGCCACGCTACAGTTGTGAAGGCAAATCATACCTGACCATCGCTATTGGATGTACAGGCGGACGGCATCGCAGTGTGCTGTACGCCCGTAAAATAGTTGAACACATCTCCAACCAGGGGTACAGGGCTGTTTTGGAACATCGCGACTGGAAGAAATAGCAATTTTTCATATCTATTAATGTAAGTAGCGATCTTAATTAAAAGATTCTTATAAAAGTACTTTCGATTGTGTTCAGGAAATACCGGGCAACCACAAGGGATTGCCCCTACAATATCTGTAAAAAGCGAAAGTCATACTATAACAAAGTGACACCACGATTCATGACCATTTGTGTCTAAAATATAGCAACGAACGAAAGAGAGTAATTGATGAAACATTTAGTATATTTGTTTGTTCTATTAACTATCATGCTGCAGGCACAGGAAAATAACTTCCCGGAAGTAAACCTGGCTGATTTCAAAGCATCCGGCGCACATATCCAACGCACCATGGGATTATTACAAAACTCTACTGCGGAACATAAAAATACCGTACGAATAATGTTTTACGGACAATCCATCACCAAGCAAGACTGGTGGAAAGATGTTGTTATCGATCTCAAAAAACGCTTCCCCAATGCTGATATTATCGCGGTAAATCCAGCCATTGGCGGTTTTGCATCGAATTTGCTGGTTACCACGACGCCAATGGATGTTTATCCATTTTACCCTGATCTGGTTATTTTTCATGTATACGGCAACCATTTTAAATATGAAGAAATAATTGCCGATATTCGCAAGAATACTACGGCAGAAGTAGCATTACAGACCGACCATTGTGGCGGTGGTGATGATCCAGCAAAGACTGACACAGGGTGGACTGCATTCATGAATGGACAGCATATCCCGGCAGTGGCAAAAAAATATAATTGCGCTATTTTTGACGTGCGTACCGGTTGGAAAAAATACCTGCTGGATAATAAACTGCCACAAGGTGATTTGCTCATGGATGGAACCCACCTGAATAAATTTGGTTGTTTTTTAATGT
>JBIJDE010000394.1:0-4924 GCA_044344305.1 Armatimonadota bacterium | reverse complement strand
CATGATTTACTGTCACTGTTACAGTTGCTGTAGCATAACCACCGTTGTTATCATCAATCCTGTAACTTATTGTATCTGTACCATACCAACTGGGATATGGTGAATATTGAATATGTTTATCCTGGTCAACATAAGCACTGCCATAACATGGTCCATTGATAATAGACACTAATAATGCACTACTCTCTGGGTCTGAGTCATTTGATAATACATTTATATTTGCTGATTCATCCTGGTTTATAATTGCAGTATCATTTACAGCAACCGGGGTGCCGTTAATATTAACAGTCACCGTAGCGCTTGCTGTACCACCGTTACCATCGCTGATCGTGTATACAAATGAATCTGTGCCGTAATAATCAGTTGTCGGTGTATAATGAAGTGTGTATCCATCAGCGTTTACAACTGCGGTACCATGGGAAGGCGCGGTGGTTATAGTTGGGGTTAATATATCATAATCCGGGTCGTAGTCATTCATCAATGCGTAGATATCTATGTCGATATTCTGCTGAGTATACGCAGTGTCATAATTGGCAACAGGTGCTTCATTAGCTTTTGCAGACACACCGAAACCTAAAAGAAGAAGGATAGCAATAAAAGCTATTCCAGATGCGCGATATACTTTTCGAGCCATGAAAGCCAGAACACTAATTACTGAAAAATTCATGAAAATTCTCCTACCCCGATTAACGGCCTTATTAACCATTCGAAATTATTGGTAATAAATTAACACTAAATAAACCAATAATGGCTTATAATATTTTTTGTTAGATAAAATGTCAATAGTATTATTACGTTTTTTTGAATTTATTTTTTACATATTTTCATTTTTGTTTATATGTATTGATTGCCACATACATTATTAAGTGGGATTACAATTTCTGGTTATAATGATGTTGGTTAGTCGTGCTGTTTTTCAAAAAGGTTCCATTGTTTTTCCATTATTTCAGAATATTTTTAAATAATTTTTATAGTTATGATTTTTCGAAGTATTTTTCAGAGTAATAATTCCAGGCTACACATTTATAGTTGAGAATTTTTCCAATAAAAGGTTATAATATATTACATGATCTCAGATTGATATACATGATATTTTTATAAAAGTAGATAACTCTTCGACTAAAGCAGTTATTAGATGAACACAAAGACACAGAAAAATATAACAATAACAATAACAGAACGCGAAAAATTACTCGGTAAGCCAATCGGTACTTATGGCGGTAAGCCGATGTATCGTTCTATTAATGTTGATAAAATCTATAGAATAAAAAAGATAGATTGTAAACCGATAAGTAATGTTTCCATTTCTCCGGCATCGAATATTAATAACATTTAAAAAGCGCCATTAAATGACACATATAACTCTTAATTCAAAGAATAATTAGAGGTAAAGTCATTTGGGTATAAAGACATCAACAATTTTGTAAATGTCTTCACGTTCCAACTTTTTGTCTGTTAGGTTATAGATGTGCATAACATGCGCCCAGTGACAGGCAAGATTGTCAGCGAATAATCTTGCCTCTGTTGCTACAGGTTCGTAAACTGTTCGATGACCAGAAAGTCCAGACATGCGAGTTTCGACAATATACCATTCTCCATAGGTATCGTCAGGTGATCGTGTCAACACAAAATTCCATCCTTCGCGATCTTGTCCGTTTTCTTGAATTTCAATAAATCCTCCATGGACAGCATGCCTTTTACGAAGGTATACCATACGTCCTGGTACTTCGGGATCGCGAAATAATTCTCCAGATGTAAAAAAATGTATACGTAGATTACGTTTGCCAAAGCGATAGCTGATATTTTTATAATTCGACTCTCTTATAATTGATGTTTCGATGAGGTGAGAGTTAATTTCAGAGATGACTTCATCTATCATGGAAGTAAGCTCTTTTTCCATATATAGGTTCATGCTCTGCTCACTTTTTTGTAAAGCAATTTTCTGTTCTTCTTTTAGTTGTAGTTCTTCAGATACATCGTGATGAGATCGTATCCTATCAATAATTGTTCCCACTGTGGTTGGCAGAGGCGTATTTGAGAAGATATCTAGATCTGCGATTATTTCATCTGCTGACTGAAAACGTTGATTTTGATCTTTTATGAGTAACTTTTTAATCATACCATCAATGTAATCAGGAACTGAAGGATTCTTAATCTTAACCCTTGGCGCAGAAGTATATAAATGATCATCACGAAGCTGATTTATATCTATCTGACGAAATGGCGGTTCTCCAGTTAATGCTTCGTAGAATATCACGCCGATAGCATATAAATCTGTTGCTGGTGTTGCACGTTTGACAAGCCAACTTTCAGGTGCCATGTATAAAGGTGAACCAAGTCCTTTGAAAGTTAATGATCGTGTCGCCGTATCAACAAATTTAGCTAAACCAAAGTCAGCGACTTTTATAACTCCGTTTGCAACCAGTAGGTTCTCAGGTTTGATATCTCGGTGTATGATCCTAGAATGAAGAGCTTTTAAACCATTGAGCATTTGTCGCATATCACAAATTACGTCATCAATACTAGGCTGGCTCACTAGATATGTGTTGAGAACCTGTCTGTAATTACCATCTGGGCAATATTCAGAAAGAACGAACAACCAGTATGAGGAATCAATCAATACATCACCGTAATCAACGATTTTCAGTATGTTGGGGTTGTCAAGGTCTATAGCACTGGCAATCTCCTGATTAAAGGAAGTTATATACATCTGGTCATTTACTGGTCCAATCATTTTGCATGCGAGACACGTCCCATCGTCGTCGTATGCAAGGTAAACTAGCCCGTAGCTTCCACGGCTGATCTCGTTATTGAGGACATACGAACCATTTAACTTCCCTTTGAGCTTAATCCCTTGATGATTGGTCATTATGTTGGTCTCCTCACCTACTGAAGACTAGGTTGTATCAGAATTGATTAATCGGTTCTATTTATTAGTTTCAAATTTCGACAAAATCCAGTAACTGATTGCCTTGTGTTTGACTAAACACATTGTATAAAAGCATTATATTTTTGTCAATCCGGCTATCATGACTTTCCAATCCCATATTCCTTTCTCTTCATCATTTGATATCCCGGTTCCCATTTAAGCTTTATAACCGATTTATACTGATGTTGCTTATTATCATAAACACCAAATGGCTTGCCTTTTATCCCCGGGAATAATTCTTTCAACTTAATTGATAAATCAGATAATGCCGACCTGAGTTTGCCAGAAAATGCTGATTGCAGCAGTTGTCCGGCACCAGCCAGTTGCCTGATTTTCTCAGGTGGATAGATAGTTGAAGGATGGTTAATATCATAAACTCCTTCGTGGCCAGCAAACTCCCGCAGCAGATGCCAGCTTTTTATCGGATCTCCATCTCGCACATTGGCAAATCCTAAATCAGCAAACGATTTTAATTCTGCCTCACCAACAGTACATATTCTCACATCTTCATCAGAAACAAATTCTATCATTACTTGCTGCCATGAGAAACTAGCAGGCACGTCAATTGGAATGGTAGTCACTTTCAACTTTTCGCCAGCGATAATTTCTGATTGTTTGGAAAGTAAGTCGTGATTTATTACTACCTTATTACTATCCAAATATATAACATCGTTCAGCGAGATTGCTGCTACCTGCTCCGGCAATATCCCGGGCGCTGGAAGGTCTCCTGGTACTAAAACTAATCCGCGCATAACTTTTAACCGCTCATTAAAAATTGCTGACACTGCTATTGCATCATTTTTTGTTATATCCCGCATGAAGAATAACCGGACCCGCGAGCTAATCTTTCCAATTTCCCAGAGATGACCCGGTATTAATTGGTCAGGTGGAATTTTTATATTTAATTTTTCCGCCAGCATTTTCAATACAGCGTTAAAACGAAGTGCCGATTTAAATATGTCTGGGAACTCCATCAATGTGAATAATGCTTTAGCATGGCTTCCATCATAATGTGAAAAATGTGTTGCAAGATCAACTGGTTCAGTATGTTGTTTACCGATTCGAATACTGGCTTCGAGAAACCGGCATCGAAAAGGATATTACACCCCACGGCCTGCGCCACACTTTCGCCACACGCCTCTACAGTCGCACAGGTGATCTGCTGGTGGTCCAACGGGCGCTTGGCCATAAGAACATCTCCACCACTGAAATCTACACTCACCTGGTAGATGGCGTTCTCGAGGACGCGCTGGAACTTCTTTAATCCCTTAAACCACCAGGCATTGTCGCTGCGGCACTTTAATAAATATGTGCCGCGGCACATTGCGGAGAACATGCCTTCTCTGCAATACAGACCCAGAATGACTACCAATTTACTCGTGGTCATCGTCAGTCACTTCAGGTGTTCTCTGCAGTCTTTCCAGCATTTTTTTCTTTCCGGACTCAATTTCATCTGCATCAATCTCATCTTTTCGGGCTTTTACTTTTTCCAGCAACTGTTGTGCCCACTCTGTTGCGTTCATTTCCTGTTCGCCTTTAGGAGCGGTGTCACCCACGCGGCTTTTCTTGATAGTCTTTAAATCCGTCAGGTGTCGACGCATCATTGAGTCTATGCGTTCCGCCGTCTGCCATTCTTCCAATGCGATGGCCCGGCCTAACTGTGTGTAATACAGACATGCAAGTTCCAGCTGAATGAAGTCAGCGCTGCTGTTCAACACATACTCAGCATGGAAACGTTCAATCATCGACTCAAATATTTCTTTTTCTTCAGCTGTCAGGAAACGTCCCGCATAAATGCCGTGCTTCATATTATTGAGTGTGCTGACTGCTGGACGGTTATCAGGCAGTTGGCCACGTGTTCTACCTGTTCTATTTTCCCAGGCTGATAGATTCTTTTGCTCAAACGAATCCATCGGTTCTTCTTCTTTGTTTTTTCTCTTGCGGTAACTCATAATTCTCACTATTCTACGGATTGCCAAAAATTTGGCGGGGAGG
>JBIJDE010000393.1:0-4926 GCA_044344305.1 Armatimonadota bacterium | reverse complement strand
TTTGTTGGTTCTATTTGACCCGGACCACGCCCTTTGCCACCTCCTGGACCATGTTGAAATCCGCCTCCCATCATGTTAATTATCCTCCAGGTTAACAACACGTGGCTGCCATCCTAATTCGTCAAGAGTTTTTAAATAATCATTTGGACTCATATCTTCAGGTTTTTTCTTTGTCATAGCAATAATCACGGCTTCCATCACATTAGTACCAAAAGATCTACCATCAAATTCAGGAGTTGTACTAATAAGCATCTTAACACCTCTTGAACGCAGTTTTTCAATATCAGCAGTAGTAGTAGTGTTAGTGATAATAATTTTACCAGGCATGTTATCTGGCATATAGCGATTTATATAATGATAATCACCTGCGATAATATCCGCATCATTAAAATACTTCCCATATTTGCTGGTGGTTGATTCTTGTTTTTCTCCGGTAGGGTATACTATGTCAAATGGCAAAATAGTAATTATTGGTAAAAGTAACGCTGCAACAAATTTTAGCTGATTTAATGAGTGTAGTGGTATTTGCATTCCTAATGCAAATATAATGTCACCATACATAACTTTAGCACCAAGTTCTGGGAATATTTCTGCCATACCGAATCGGTCAACACCAGATACCAGAAGAACTTTTTTATCTTTAAAATTAATGATTCCATCGTCTGATATTTTTTGAATTACCCGTCTTTCTAATGTGTGTTTTAAACCACTGCCATCAACAATAGGAGTTATTTTAGCAGCGTCTGCCATTTTACGAGCATCACGAATCGTATATTTTTTACCATTTGCAATTAGATATAAATCGATTCCGCCCAGGCCAATAGCGTCAACTTTTCCATCAAAATCGCCAATCATTTTTATTGCAGCGTTTATGTCTCCATCCGTACCAATTCTTTCGATATGCACTTTGAAGTTCCCTAAATTGACGATGATTGATTTATCTCGTAATGATGAACCAAGGCTTACAGACACAACGTGAATAGGATCTAACATATATGAAAAACCTCGAGTTGAATAATACCTTTTTGTTACATCAACTGCAAGTTTTAAACACAAAAAAAGTGCAGAAACAATGTTTCTGCACTTTTAAGAAGTTATTATTTTTTACCTGGTATTGGTACGGCAGGTTTTACTGTAGTTGTTGCCGGTGGGGTTGTAGACGTAGCTGGTACAGTAGTTGTTGGCTGAGTAGTAGTGGTAACTGTCGGTGCTGTATTTACTACTGGCGGGACTGTTTGTGTGGGAGTTGCGACTACGCCGGTTGTTGTTGGATATGTCGGCTGTGTAGTTAACGAAGAATCAGTAGTAGCTCCTTCATTCCCGGTAACTGCCGGGGTTGTGAATGATAATTTATCCCAATTGTATACTGCAGTACTTGGAGCATAACTTATAGAACCACTTAATGTTAATATAAAGTATCCGGCCACGCCTTTGTCGTCCATATGACGATTCTTTATGACATCAGCATCTTTCATAATAAGATGAGTTGTATTATTACATTCCGATATCATAGGTATACTTTCAAAATCTCCACTAAACGATGACAATATACTTTTCCCACCTATATTTCCATTATATCCATATGTTATAGCACCCGTAGCAAGTCCGGTAGCAGGGCAGGTTAGGTATTTTGTATCTGTTACAAGTGACGTCCAGTTTGTATCAGCAGGAGGTAAATTTCCATTGTTTTTTGAATCTTGGACATAGATAGATATTGCAGTACTTATATTCTTTATATTCTCATAACAAGTTGCATGATGAGATGCAATAGTTTTCTTTTTATTGTCATGAGCTATTGTAATAGCCGCGGCAAAAATAAATATTACTGCAAGAACCATTACAGTTATAATTATTCGATATTTAATTTTCCCAGCCCTTAATGTAGCTGATTTACTTCCTGCGATAATCTTTCCATCTGTTGAAAAGACTGCGTTGCAAAAAATACATATTAAAGATGAATCCGGGATTTCTTTGTGGCACGATGGACATTTCATAATCTACTTTTTCTCCTGACCATTTTTATTATATAGACACAATAAACAATCTTTTGTTTTAAAATATACTTTAATTAACAGATATACCCATTACTCGATTAATAATACGATCTAATCCGTTTACAGTATATGGTTTTTGAATAAATCCAGTAGGTTTATCATTTTTCAACCTTCTCAATGCTTCACTTTCATTATATCCACTGGATAAAATTACAACAGCATTATTGTTAATTATTCTGATTTCTCGTAAAGCTTCTACTCCATCCATAATTGGCATGGTTAAATCGAGCAATACACAACAGACATTGTTTCTATTCTGTTTATATAATTCTACAGCTTCTGAACCATTTTCTGCTATTAAAGTCTTATATCCAATTGTTTCAAGAATTTCTTTACAGATATTGCGAATATTTATATCATCATCTGCTATTAAGATAGTATCACATTGGACTATTTCTGCGTTATTTGATGTAGATGCATCATTAATTACTGAAGGCAAGTCAACGATAACTTCAGTTTGATAAGGGAATAAGACTCTGATAGTTGTTCCTGAGTCTACTATCGAATCCACAATGATAGCACCTTTGTGTACTTTGATTATCCCCATAACTGCTGGCATTCCAAGTCCACGCCCTAAAAATTTCGTAGAATAAAATGGATCAAATATTCGTTCTAAAATTTCATTGTTCATTCCACATCCAGTGTCTGTAACTTCAATAAATATATATTTTCCAGGTGCTTGAACTATATCGAGTTTTGTCTTTTCCAGATATTCTTTGTTACAATTCATAATTCCAGATTTTATAGTAATCAATCCGGGATTATCGCCGATAGCTTCTGAAGAGTTAATAATTAAGTTCATCATAATTTGGGTTAATTGTTCAGGGTCTGCCTTTATATCTGGTAAATTGTCATCGCATTCAATTATAATATCAATTAAATTAGTAATAGATGAGCGAAATAAATTGTAATTTTCCTTAATTGATTCATTAATATTTATTGAGTGCAAGTTAAATGTACCTTTACCTGAATAAGTAAGCATTTTACTGGTAAGGTCCGCCGCTCTTCTTGCTCCATCCATTGCATTATTTAATAGAGAAATATCTGTATTCATATCTATCATCCGCAACATTGCAAGGTCGAGATTTCCGATAATTGCCATTAGTAAATTGTTGAAATTATGTGCGATACCTCCGGTTAAAACGCCAATACTTTCTAATTTTTGTGTTTGTAATAATTGTCGTTCCAATTCAAACTTTTCTTTTTCAAGGTTATATTGTTCAGTTATATCTGTTGCTGTTCCAATAACAAACTTGGAACCACGAAAGTCAGCAAGAAGTGCATTGATTATTACTTTTACGAAGGAACCATTCTTCTTTACCAAGTTTACTGAATATGTTGTAGGTACAGAGGGATCACCTTTTAATCTTCGGTTGTAATAATCAAGAATACGATCTTTATCTTCTAAGGTGATGAAATTAGGAAAATAAAAATTATTCAGTTCACCAGGTTCATATCCCAACATTTCATAAAAAGCAGGATTAACATATTCAAGTTTTGCCTCTCGAAGTATAAAAATACCATCTTTAATACATTCAACCAATGTGCGATATTTAAGTTCACTTTCCTGATATGCTCTTTCAAATCTCATTCGTTCAATTTCGACACCACAACGACCAGAAAAAATTTTTAAAAG
Source organism: Armatimonadota bacterium (assembly GCA_044344305.1). GTDB lineage: Bacteria > Armatimonadota > Hebobacteria > CAIYQO01 > CAIYQO01 > JBAXQQ01. The sequence goes on along the minus strand of JBIJDE010000393.1, from coordinate 1,236 downwards.
GGTTGTCGTTAATTCCAAATTTTCTATGGGGTTGTTGGATAGTAGAATAATTATTCCAATAGGTTTTCTTTTGGTATCAAATAAAGGATAACCTACGTATCCTTCAATTTGCATTTGTTTTAGTAATATATCATCAGGGAATAGAATCTGAACACCGGTAGGATAAGCACACATTTTCTTTCCAATAACATTTTCGCAAGGAGTATTTGCTAAATTGTATGTGAATGATGGCATACTATTTCCCATAGCATAACCACCGATCACATCAATATTTTCACCATCAGGGAGTATTTCACCAATGAATGCATAATCAACACCAATATTTTCAGCCAGATGACAGGTGATTTGCTGAAAAAAATCAACAGCAGTCAATGCCGCAAATGATGTTGATAAGTATTTTAGGATATTATCAGATTCCCGCAATAAGCTATTTTCTTGTTGCAGGACTGTCAGCTCGTATTTAAGCTGATCTATTTCTTCTTGAAATGGCATAGTCAGATATTCCTTTCGCAAAGCAATAAAATCGTTTAGTAGAAATTATATCGCTTTTAACGCTGATATACTATAGTGATTTTACGTATTTTTACTAAAGAATGTTACGTCTTTGTTCGTGCTAAAATATATGCGATTCCGGCTTTCATCTCATGCATAGTGATAGTTCCACCGCGCAAATCTTCTATTTGAAGTAATTTTGTCATTTTTTGAAAGAGATCTTTTTGACACATTCCCATTGCATACCAGCGGTCAATATCCTCTTGAAGCCTTTCAACCCTGATTGTTGGAATAGTTAAAACTAATTTTGTGATAAATGTTATAACGTCATCAATACTATCTGTAAAAACTTCATCATGTGAATCAACATCAATATATGAAAATTTATTGGCAGATTCGTGAAAAGTAATATTTATCTGGTTAGTTGAACCACCGGGAACTTCATAAACAATCGCCAGATTCTCGACTCTGCCACTCTCTTCCGTCCAACCAGAAAACTCTGCACGCAGATTTCCATAAGGTATCTGGTGCAGATGTGGTTTCATTGCATCTTTAATTTTCTCAGCCCATTCTGTTAAGTTATCTTGCTGCATTACAGTCATTCCTAATACTTCCGTATACAAATATTCCATGATATTGTCGAATTATCGTGGCTCAACAATTAGTCTTATTGCAGTTCTTTCAGAACCGTCAACGACTAAGTCGGTAAAAGCGGGGCGACATATTAGATCAATACCGGAAGGC
>JBIJDE010000294.1:0-6175 GCA_044344305.1 Armatimonadota bacterium | reverse complement strand
CATGGTAACCAGATTATATCTTTGCTTTCTTATTGACAGAATGATTGCTTGCAAGTATATTGGATTTTATACGTTAATTGTCATTAATAGCTAAAGAAATGCTATAATACATTTTCAGCCAATTCACAATTCTATTTGTCAATCAATTAAGGGAGAACTCATGTCTATTGTCAAAGGTTTATCCAAATCCTTGCTTGCAACAGTTATTTGCTGTGCTGCTGTTTTAATTCCCTTTTCCGCATTTAGTGGTGCTGTGGTAGATTTTGATTTGCCTATCTGTCAGCCAGCAAATCGGACGATAGTTGTTGACGGCAATCTTAATGATTGGCAAGGGATTGAAGGGAAACAGTTTTTTCCTATCCATGCCTTTGATACCAATACCGTTGCAGAGGACCGTCCAGACCTTGCAGCAACGGTGCGTTTCACCTACAACGCTGATGCGCTTTATGCATCAATTGATTGGCTGTCACCAAAACCACAATCTAACTCTTCCTCGTTGACTGATGCAACTGATTGGCAAAAAAATGGCGATGGGGTAGAGTTGCATATTCAAATAGATGGGTTGGTTACCCACATAGCAAGCTATCCTGATGCAGCCGGAAAAACAGCGGTCATTCTCACTCGTCGCGATGGTGAAAATGTATGGCACAATAACGGGACAGCGGCATTAGCAAAAACTCTTAAAGGATACACCCAGGAACTTAGTATTCCCTGGAAAGTTCTTGTTCGCAAAGGTGTGGCTCCTACCGGAAAACCGCTGACAATAATGATTGATTTAGCTTGGAAAGAACTTACTACTGCCACATTATCAAAATTAAGTGAAGATATTCGACGAAATACAACTCATTTCACCTATAATGTTTTAACCAGTCGCAATCGTCTGTTCAGCAGAAATTATCTGTCATCATCAGCCGATTGGGGTGAACTAATTTTTGCAGACAAATTATCCGGTCCCCGCCTTGAGGATACCCAGCTTGGAAGCGGGATGACCACGCTAACCATTGGCCGCACAGCAAATGCACCTGTTATTGATGGCATAATTACTGATACTGAATGGCCAAAAGAGATTCGATGCACACAAAATTATGCACCTGACTTTCTCGGGTCGCGCTATGGATTACTGATGGCTATGTTGTCTGATGATAATAATCTATACATTACTGCCACGTTCAGCACACCTGATAAACCACTGAATAAACAAAATGAAAATCAACAGCAAGGATTCCGTGGTGGTGATTGCCTGCAAATACGCCTTAAACGTGGTGAAAAAGTAGTTAACCTTTGTGCGTGGTACGATAGTGCCACCGGCAAAGCCGCCTTAACCGCCGATGGAAAAGATCTCGCTAATCCACTGCTGCTTGCACATGGTGCAAAAGCTGCTATCGGCATAATCCCTTATAAATATACCATGGAATTATCTATCCCCTGGCAGGAAATATTTCCCGGACAGGCTCCACGCAGCGGTGATAAAATGCAGGCAACACTGCAACCATGGTGGTCTGGAACTGATCCGCGCTTCACTTTATCAGGTACACTTAAACTGGAAAAACGAAGTCCTTTATCCTACACATATATCATGCCCCGGGATGCTGAGGTAACTATCGGCATATTCGACCAAAACAAAGCTTTATTGCGTTGGCTCACCCGTTCAGAGTTCAGACGTGCTGGTAAAAACACTGAATACTGGGACGGTCGAGACCAGGATGGCAAGTTGATGATTCCGGGTGAATATATCATCAAGGCAATTTACCATGACCCACTCGGTCTGGAACATCAATTAAGCGTTGGAAATCCTGGTACTCCGCCATGGTCTACACCGGATGGAAAAGGAGACTGGATTGGCGACGAGTCAAATATTCAGGCCGCAACCACAGATGGTGATTGGGTTTGGCTGGCATCACCATGCAGCGAAAAAGGTTTTTCTATCATTGGTGTTGACGGTACTGGTCAACGCCGCTGGGGAGTAGGCAATGAAATCTGTCCGCGTAATGTCTCTTTGGCGGTACAAGGTGATTACCTGTACGCCGTCTATTGCGGACCGGAAAAGACAAATACCGAACATCGATTTAATGGCAAAAACGCAGAAAATCGTGCTGTATTGCGTTGTTACAACAAATATACCGGCGTCCCAGTTCGTTTCACCCGAACCAAACCATCGTTAAAGATTGCCACCTGGCCATACGTAGAAAATATGGTTGGATTATGGGAATTTTTCAATAATAAATCATTTGATCCTGACACCTATGGTGGATTACCGCGATATGGCGACTGTCAATATGGCGAAGCAACCGAAGTAATGGGAATTGCCGCAACAAGCAAAACTGTATACGTTTCTTTTCATACTCAAAACAAGTTACGCGCTTACGATGCCGAAACCGGTGTACCACGTCCAGAACTCGATATAACGGTAGTTAAACCAGTTAGTTTATTAACCATTGATGATAATACACTACTGGTGGTAAGTGGCAAAAATGTCGTAAAAATTGATATTGCCAAATCAACAATTACACCGGTGATAACAACTAACCTTGTCGCGCCATTTGGGTTAACTGCGGATAACAAGGGAAACATTTATGTCAGCGATTGGCGTGACTCTTTCCAGGTGAAAGTTTTTTCATCGGCCGGTAAACTGCTGCGCGCTATTGGTAAACCGGGTGGTAGAGCCATACTCGGAAAATGGGATCGCGATGGCATGCTGGTACCACGTGGGATAGCGGTAACAAACGCGGACGAGGTATGGGTTGCCGAAGATGATACCACGCCGCGCCGAGTAAGCGTTTGGAATGCATCAACCGGTGCTTTCATTCGCGACTATATAGGACCGACAAATTACGGAGGTGGCTCACCTTTCTGGTTTGAACCAGGTGATAAAACTATATTGCATACTATGGGGACACGCTTTAAACTTGATTGGACTAAAAAGACATGGACACCAGAAGCCAGCGAATTGCGCCGAATGAGCCATGAACAACCATTCGCGTATTGTGGAGCAACTGGCATGGCCCATGCTGTACGAACATTTAAACGCAATGGATTTGACTACGCAGTAATTCCTGTCGGTTATGACACGGTAACGGTACAACAACGCAAAGGTGATTTTTGGCAGCCAGTTGCAGCAATCGGTGTACTTCATCGCTGGCAAACCGACGATGGCAGTGGTGGTACCATCTGGGACAGCGACATCGGCGCACACATGATTAAAGGTCTCAGACCAGATTGTTTCCGCGGACATATTGGCGACAATTACGCATGGTCAGACCTGAATGCTGATGGATTAGTACAACCAGAAGAAATGACCTGGCAAAAAACTATATTCCGCGGTGAAAAATATGAAATAGGCAAACAGCCAGAGTTCCTGTTGGGTTGGGGATTTGTCTGCGACCAGAACCTGAATATTTACCTTGGCGGTGAATGCAAGGTTGAAGGCGGAGATAACAGAGTGCTGTATAAAATAAAACCAACCAGTTGGAATGATGCCGGTATTCCGCTTTTCGACATTACAAAAGCGACTTTATTCGGATTTAATCACGGTGCCAACGGCATATATGCAGACACCAAAGGAAATATTTTCGCAGTGGGTACAGAAGATACCGCTGAAGATACTATCATTTGTTATAACGCTGACGGGAAGAAGATATGGCGAATTGCCGGTAAAGAGAAACCACGTCCAACCGATGTTGTCGCATCAAACATCAGCGGAGAACTTAATATACCGGGCATTGGACAGGTAGTTGGTACCTGGGCATGGCACGGCAATTACCGACCTTACCTGATCAGTGACGACGGTTTATACATTGGCACCCTGTTGGATGATACCAAACTTGGTCCCACAGCATTATGGGACGAATCATGGCGTTTCTGGTATCAGGCACCGGATGGCACACCTTACCTGGTTAACGGCGCTAATGATGCCAACCATATTCTAAAAATAACCGGGTTGGAAAAAGCGGGACGGTTTAATGGCAAAATGACCATTACCCCCGCCGAAGCGGCCATGGTAGCAACAACACAGTCGGACGACAATATTGTTATTGCTGAAGAAAAACCGCCGATTACCATGCAATGGCGCGACACTCCACCTGTTATAGATGGTAATTTAACTGAATGGGATCTCAGCTATGGCACAACTATCCCCCTCAGCAAAAATCGTGCCGCCACTGCAGTGCTATCGCGTGATGATGACACCTTGTACATAGCATGGAAAGTTGACGACGACTCGCCAATGAAAAACCAGGGTACTAATTGGCAAACCCTATTCCTTACCGGCGATTGTGTCGACCTGATGTTGTCAACTGACCCTAAATCATCACCGAACCGCACGGTATCCGCAATTGGCGATTTGCGATTATTAATTAGCGTTTTTCAGGATAAACCAGTAGCAGTACTTTATCGTCCTGTAGTTGCTGGCACAACGAAAACTATCCAACTGATGGCGGCACGCATTGATAGTATAGAGATGCTCAATACTGCGAAAGTAAAGATACAACGCAACGGCGATTCATATACTGTTGAAGCTGAAATACCATTCTTTGCTCTCGGATTATCACCTGAAAATATTGACACCCTGCGCGGCGATGTTGGGGTAATATCATCCGACCTTGCCGGTCGTGACCGGGTAAAACGGACATATCACTTTAACCGCAACACCGCGATGACCGCTGACCTGACTACCGAGGCAACTATGCAACCGGCGGAATGGGGAACAATACGCTTCCCTCTAGGTAAAAACCTTATCCGCGACGGCGGTTTTGAAAACGGATTTGCCGCAAAGATTGATGATGGCTGGGCTATAACAGAACAATATAATGGCGTAAAAACAACCACTTCCGTTGACGGTGCACATAGCGGCAACCGCGGTTTGCTATTCCGTCAAACTCTGCCGGTAGTATATCCAGCGGATTCATTCAATGCGCCTGACTATAGCGTCTTTTTAAAGTCAGCCAACGGCGGCAAAGGCGGCGGCGGTTCAGTAGTTGCTCAACGCGTGCCAGTTACCGCCGGTAAAAAATATTCATTCCGCTTCTTCCGTCATTGCGTGGGAATGAAAGGCAATGAAATTAAGACACCAAGTAAAGACCGCGGATATACATCCCTGCATTCAGCAATGGATTGGATCGGCGGTTTGGGAATGCATACCGGCGTTATTTCAGTATATGAAGACACCGGTTGGGTAGAAAACTTAAATACAGCAAGCGGTAACTATGGCCTGCCCCACACCTACACCGCACCACCCGGCGCAACATCAGTAATAATAGCCTTCCGAGCTGTAGTAAACGCGCCAGATGTACTACCCAGCATGGCAATTGATGATGTTGAATTTGTGGAGATGCCAGATTAAGAAATTTTAATTTATTTAAAATTCAGTTCAAGTAATAAAATAAGTCACAGTTTGGAAAGGGGTGAAGCCCGGCTCACCTTATAAATATTTACCATTTCATCCTCTTTGTAAAGGGATAGCCGGGCAGCGACCCTGTTCCAAACTGTGACTGAATTTTAAAGATATTCTTCTGTAAAACAGGCGGCCCGCCTGTTTAAAAAATTATACTATTATCACCTTTAAATAAAAAGAATGGTTTTAAAAACACCTTGATTCACTACTTATCAAATGGAATAAACATACTGTTCAAATGCCAGGTGATGCCGAATTTGTCTGTTACCATGCCATAACATGTGCTCCAAAATGTTTTCTGCAGATCCATTATTACCGTGCCGTCTTCTTTCAGGTTGTTGAATGTTGATTTCAATTCATCCATATTTTCGTTGTTTATTACCAGGTTTATGTTGCTGCCGACGACATACGGCATATCTGGTACTGGAATGTCAGACAACATAACTATGCTGCCGTTAATATTCATCCGCGCGTTCATCACCAGTTTATTCGCTTCATCAGAAAATGACATATTCGAATTTGGCGGTGCGTCACCCCATGTTGAAATTTGTGGGATTTCTGTATTGAAAGCCTTTGCGTAAAACTCAATCGCCTCTCGACAATTGCCTTTAAAATGCAGATATATCTCTATTGCCATATTTTACACCTTTAAATTAACCACTGACATTTTATAGATATGGTATATGCTTGTCAAAAGATATCATCTATTTAACATTTCTTATTCAATAACAATACATCCATGGATTTTAAAGCGTGGTACTTCAATACTAATAATATCGTCATTAC